>JACMRQ010000139.1 GCA_014376355.1 Arcicella sp.
AAACGAAAATATTATTTTAATCTAAAACCTCCAAAGCCGTCAAAGTAACCTTCCCTAAAATCCCCGATTCTTTGGGAGTCCAATTTTTAGTCGTAAAATAGCCATCTTTTCCTAAATTTTGCTTTAATCTTGCCGAGACATTAATGTTATAAAATTTCTGCCAAACTTCGCCCTTTTTCTCCAGAGCAATTACTCTATTTGCCATTGAATTAGCCACTTCAACCATTAAAATATTCTGAGACTTCAACACATTAGCGGGTACAAAAACATTGTAAGATGGTCCGAGTAATGTTCCCAAAGAAATACCATTTACGCTTACCTTTGCACTCTCAGAAACTTTTCCTAAATCTAACCAATAGCCTAATTTTGAAACATTTGCTAATGTAAACTTATGCGAATAAGTCGCAATGCCAGAGAAATTTTTATAATCATCGCCTTCAAAATTTGTCCACGAACTTAACGTTTTTATTTCAATCGTTTTTGGTAAAATCTCTCCGCCTTCGGTAAAAGATATTTTCCAATTTCCTGTTAATTCTTGAGTCGATGTTGCTTTGAAATAAGGATATTTATCCGTTTTCAATATCTCATTATATGTTTCTACAATTATGGATTCGCCCGCTGATAGTTGCAAATATACTTCGTTAGTTTTTGCATTGAATTTTGCTAAACCCAATTTTTCCGTCATCGGATTATACAAAGCCACCGATTGAAAAGGTGTTTCGATTTTCACCCAACCTTCGAAATTATTGAGCTTCGTATTATTGATAAAATACGTTTTGCCTTTTGCATAAGATTTTCTGATAGACGACAAACCTTTATCAATCATTATTTCTCTTTGAACTTTTGCTGTTGCCATAATTTGTTCCAAATTCTCACCCATCACAAAAAAACCTGTACCTACTTTGGCTACGCTTACGCCCATATTTTGGGTAAAATTTAATTGCGATGACAGCCCTTTAAACTTCGCTTGACGTTCTACTAAATTCCCTAATCCCGGAACGTCTTGGGGTAATTTATTGTGAATTACAATCGTTGCTCCGTCTTTGGCTAATTGTACTAATTTCGCAAAAGTCTCTAAAGGAATCGTCTCATTTTCAGACAATAAAACCGTTTTCCAAGTAGTTTCACCGCTCAAAATTTGCTGATTTTTTACGCTCAAATTACCAATTTGTTTGTCCGAAATATAATCGAAAGAATAACCTCGGTCGAGCATTTGCTGGGCTACCGTTTTGAAATCTGTATTGTTAAATTCTGGCGTTACACCGTCAAAATGTTGCAATAAACCTTTCGGCGTTTGTTCCGCAAAACGGTCGTAAATCGGAAAATATAGGAGAATGTCGTTATCAGGTTTAGTGTTTTGCAAGAAAGTCTGCGTACGAGCCACGTATTGATTTAATGTTCCAAAATGCTTCCAAAATGGATTATGAGGCGTAAAATGCGTTGCTGCATAAAATAACCACCCTGGGAAAGGCTCATTTTGTGGCGAGTAGTTTGTTCCGTGATAAAAAACGTGGTTTACGCCGCCTAAAAAGAATAAATCAAGGTCTTTCTTGACATCGCCCAAATTTGAAAGAAAATGCTCATTATCCCACGTTGCAGATTCGGAAGAAGTCAATTTTTTACCCATCACATTAGAAGCTGACGACGCAAATTTTATCCGTAACAAATCAGTTCCTTCAATTTCTGGAACATCCACCATCGAGTATAAATCCAAGGTATTTCCTGGAGAACCATGCGCTTGATTTCTAACAATTTTACCACGAGAATGTCCCCAATTTGCCCACGCAGAAGTGTATGTTTCCAAAATTAAATCAGAAATGGTAGTTCTATAATCACATAAAACTCGGCTGTTTATGTCCGTTTTTTCTTGACTAAAAAGATTTGGCAAATAATTTCGAAGGTCATAGCCACGTCTTTTTTGAAACTCGTTGAACAATTCTGGTGTCCAATCGGCTTGCCCCTTAGCATCATCCACTTCGTAAGAATCATTGAAAAATGCTCGCATTGAGCTCACATCCGTTTTGGCAAATGCTTTATCGAAGGCTTTGAGATAATTTTTTGTTGCTTTTTCTGAAAAATGATCAATCACATCACCTTCGCCACCTGGTCCTGCACGTTCTACCATTTTGCCGTGCCAACCCGAAAAAATAGCGTAAAGCGACCAATTTCCCGTTGGAGCTTGCCAATCTAATTGTCCCTCCGCATTGACTTTATTCGTTAAATTTAACGTTTCGCCTTTGTCAGAATAGGCCATTAATGTTTCCAGAGGCAATATTTTGTCAAATTTCACTTGGTCAATCGCTAATTCTTGGAGATTATCATTTTTAGAAATGGGCTGTTTTAAATCTTTCGGTTCAACGTTTTTCGGTAATACAAACCGAATCATGGCTTTTTGCTGAAAAGTGATGGCTTCAGCTAATTTTTCGCCTCCTTTCAAAGTATAAACTTTGTGAGCCACGTACCGACAGGCATCTTCTGGTTCAACCCAACGACCGCCAAAAGGCCAACCAGAGGCATTGGCTAAGTCGATGCCCAAATTCAAACGCTTTCCTTCCTCAAGTGTATGTTTAAATAACGAAACCCATTTGGGCGAAAGAAAATCAACGAATTGAGCTTCTTTGCCTTTTACGCCATAAATTGGCGTAATTTCCAAACCTCCCAAACCTACTTTTTGATAGTTTTCCATGTTGAAAGTTAAATCTTTGGGATTCACGGCATTGCCTTCCCACCACCAGCGTGACCACGGTTTTGTTTGTTGCGTAATGGGTTTCCATTTAAGGGTTTGACTATTTCCGATGAATGGAAACAGCATAAAAAGGGCAATAAGGAATTTTGAGATGGTCATAATTGGACTATTTGGTAATTAAGAAAGACAAAAAGTATGGATGATTACTGATGCAAAAGTATGGAGGGTTTAAAAATTTGCCTTTCCGTACACACATGGACGAATGGAATAGATTTTGAAGTTGTACGTCCTTACCAGTAAAACAACAATTTGTCTATTCTCAAAACCATTCTTCCCATTTTTCAATAAATGTTTATATTTTACAATATATTTGTCCTAATAAAATCAAAACAAAATGACAGTCATACGCAAACATTCTTTTATTCGTAAAATCAAGGATATTTCTATTAGTAGCAGTTTGGCATTAGCTATTTTAGGAAATTCTATAATGCTACAAAGTTGTGGCGATAGTAAATCTTCAGACAATGAAGATTATGAAGAAGTTGAAGTTTACACGAAAGGGGTAAAAACTTATATTTCCGAGACTTCAAAAGGGCAATTCAAAATTACGGACGAAACACAAGTGCCAGCGGACAGTTCAGTTGCCATCGTAACTTATTTGGATGGAAAGAAGGAAATACTTTCTCCACAAGCCGTTAAAGCCTTGATTGACAATAATATAAAAACTAATCCAACCACAATTGGACAGAATAACGCTTTACCAAATGCTCTTTTATTCGGGGGAATGGGTTATTTATTAGCAAAAACAATGAGTCCAAACTATGCTAATTATCGCCCAGATTTAAACCCAAAAACTAAAAACTCAACCGACACAACCCAACGCAGACGACATTATTCGGGCGGATTTTTCTTTTTCCCGATGATGGGACGATTCTATTCTAATCAAACTGCTTTTCAAAAATCAAGTGGCATCCACGAAAATATTGGAAGTTCACGCACCATCACGACCAGACCCGTAAGCGGACGAAGTGGATTTTTTAGGAGTACAGGTAGAGGAGGGTTTAGTAGTTAAATTACTTCGTAAAAATCAACATACATCATGAACTTCAAAAAACTTAGCATATCCCCAAATCAATCGCTGCAAAATGCAGGATACGATTGGCTTTTGGGTGAGAATACGCTTCCCTATATTACCAATGAAATGATTGAGGTTTCTGAAAGAGAAGCCGAAAATTATTATGAAGCTGCTAACCAATTATATGAAATGTTTATCGAAGCAGCCCAGTATGTAATTGATAATGAACTTTTTACAGATTTAGGCATTCCAGAAAATTTGATAGAATTGGTCAAATATTCTTGGGAAAATGATAAAAATTGGCATCTCTACGGACGTTTTGATTTGGCAGGAGGACTGGACGGTAAACCCATAAAACTTATAGAATTTAATGCCGATACTG
>JACMRQ010000140.1 GCA_014376355.1 Arcicella sp.
GAATATGTTCAATTAATGCTAAGGTTCAAAACGGTTTTTACGGAAGAATATTCTCTAAACACATTTTCGTAGCAGTAAAAAATCGGTCAAATTTGTAAGTTGATTTGTTGTTAATTTTAGCTCTCAATTCGTTGATAAAATCCTTTCTATCGTTTAAAATTACGCCATGATTTAGATAAAATACATTGTCAATCATATACTTTATTTCTGTTCTTTGCTCAACATCTAAATCAGTATTGGGTATAAAACGATGCGTTTCTTCATCATAATCAAAATACTTTTCGGGCGAATAGTCTTTGGAATCTGGTTTGAGATAATAAACAATATCTCTATCCGATTTTCTACTATTTATTGTTGAATCAATCATAAATAAATTATCCCACAGCCAGTATTTATTTTTCTTCAAATGATGATCAAAATGCTCTAATTCTCCTGCGTGGTCAGTTCTAATAAATTCAACTTCATCTCTAATGTTGTAATCTCCATCAATCCAATTATCCGATTTATATAGACTTGAAGGACAAATGAACCTTTCAGTATAAGCACAAACTCCCTTTTGACAACGATATAATTCCATAACAATATCATCGTAATAGGTTCTGGAATTAGGATGTTTTTTGTCTTTATTTTCTAAATTATTAACCCATTTTTTGTACTTGGTGGATAGAATAGTGTCGTAGTTTTTATCTATTTTTTGCATAGGTTAGTTCCACTTTGAAAGGTCTTTCGATAATTTTTCAATATCCTTAATAATACTTAAAGCCTCCACAGAGTGTTCGAGACCTTTCGTCTTTAGCTTTTTGAATTTTACATTCAACGTTGCTAATTCATCTAATTTAATTTTACGGTCGGGCGAACCATCATCTTCCAAATCAAAAACTCTTTGCAAAATATCATCCCAACGCATATATTTTGGATTCCATTTGTAGTTATCAATGTGATTTTCTCCTTCAAAATATGTTTCTCGGTAAACTTTTCCTTCTTTATTAAATTTCAATTCCACAATTTCCCAAGGGTCAAAACTGGATGCGATGATGGGAGAATGGGTAGAATAAAAGAACTGACAACTATCCGCCAAAGAGGAATAATAATCAACAATCGTTCTCTGCAAATCTGGATATAACGAACGCTCAGGTTCATCAAAAAGGATAACGGTATGTTTGGGTTTGAGTAAATATAAAGGCAAAGCACTCAAAATGACCTGTTTAGTACCCGTACTCCAAAGACCATGCGGAATCTCATTACCTTTAAAATCTTCTACTTTGATAAATCCAATATCGGCTTTGGTTTTAAAATCTAATTCAGTTTTTACTCGGAGTTTGAATTTTGCTAATAATGGGTCTAAACAGTTATTGGCTATGTCTTTAACAGGATTAAATTCAGAGTTTTTCCAATCTTCTAATTTTTTTACGGCTTCTTGAATTGCTTTCAAATCATTCGAAGATTTTTCTACAACTTTTGAAATATCTTGTCTAATTTTTAATTCTTGTTCTTGATAAACTTGTATTTTTTCGAGAATAAGATTCCAAACAATTGAAACTTTATCTTGGCTAAAATCAAATATATCTCTATTTTCAAATTTATTTTCTGTTTCAATATCTATGTCATAATTTAAATTTGCAGGGAAATAGATTAGTTTTGATGCAACACTCCCTTGCCAATCTACATTATAATAGTCAATAATTTCGCTTGTTGACAAAATTTCAACACCATTTACTTTCACAGTATTGCAACTCCATGCAATTTGTTTCCCTTCTGACATTGTTGGTGAAATACTTACCCAGTATTCAGCATCTAAACCAAAGTATACACCAGCCTCAAAATTATCAGCAACGTTTCCGTAACCAGATTTGATAAATAAATTAGTATCATACCAATACAATAGCATCGGTATTAACTCCAATAAACTCGTTTTCCCCGTCCCACTCTGTCCAATAAAACATACTTTATCTAAAGGTTTTCCTGCCTTTTCGTGTCCTTGTGGGTAGGTCAAATCAAGGGTAAAATCTTTAAATTGGTGGAAATCTTTGATATGTATTTTTGAAATTTTCATTTTTAAAATTCTTTAGGAAATAAAAAACGATAGCTATTTTTTCAAATATAAAGCTATCGTTCTGTTTTGACAAATGTATGTGGGTAATTTGTTGTAGGACAGGTTTTACTCCAACGATTTATAAACCAAATCCATCACTCTACGCCTAATTTTCAAAGTATTAATCTTATTATTGGCTGCTGATGGATTTACTCGGTTCGATAAGAAAATGAAGACTAATTCTTTATCTGGGTCAATCCAAACGAGTGTGCCTGTATAACCTGAATGTCCATAAGAATTGGGAGAAACTTTGTTAGAAACGAAATTGCTTTCACCATCTAAAGGTAATTTATCCCATCCTAAAACTCTTTGGCTCCGTGACGATTGACTCGTTGTAAAAAGATTTATCGTTGATTCACTCAAAAATTGCTTGTTGCCAAAATGTCCTTTATTGAGGTTCATTTGAAGTAATTTTACTAAATCGGAAGCGGAACTAAATAATCCCGCATGACCCGAAACTCCGCCTAACATAGCGGCTGTTTGGTCATCCACAGTTCCTTGCAAAAGCCTTTCCCTGAACAACTTGTCATTTTCTGTCGGGGCGATTTTAGCCTTTGAAATATAATTCAAAGGATTAAAACCTGTCGTATTCATTGCTAAAGGTTCGTAGAAATTTTTTGACGTAAAAATGTTCAAAGGCTGATTTGTTAACCGTTCGACGAGATGGTGCAAAATCATTAAACCCAAGTCGCTATACACATAAGGAAATAAGCCGTCTCGGTCTTTTTTAGTCATCAATGGCGACTTAATAATCCATCGCCAAACAGAATCTCTAATGGCTGGTTTTGCATACATTCCATCTGCCACGCATAGAGTACATTCTTCTGTTAGTTTGGAACTATAAAATTCTGTGTTCCAACCTAAAGAAATTCGAGTACGTTGCCAAAAAGGTATATATGCCACCAAACCCGCTTGATGCCATAGAATATCTTTAATAAGCATATTTTCTTTGTTTGTACCTCTTAATTCGGGTAAATAATGAGAGGCTTTCTCATCTAAACTAAATTTCTTTTGGTCGTAGAGATACATTAAAGATTGAAGCGTTGCCGAAACCTTTGTGATGGAAGCTAAATCGTAAACTGTATTTGCATTAACTGCCAGACTATTGGTATCATAGGATAATTTTCCAAAGCTTTTTTCGTACACTATTTTTCCTTTACGAGCCACTAAAATCTGACAACCTGGAAATACTTTTTGAGCAATCGAAGATTGGATTAATGGCTCAATGGCTGATAATTCTTCCGATTTCATTCCCATGCTTTCGGGTGAGGAAGTGCTTAATTTTCCAACGGTTGAGAGCAGTATTCCGTCACCCGCTTTGAAGAGGTTTTCTACGGAAATAGGCAGTTTTCCAACCGCAGGAATTTCACCAAAAATAACTCTGGCCATTGCTTGATAGGCGGTTGGGTCGTCTTCATACCCGCAAACTAAAGCACTTGGCTCTGGAAAATATTTTAAACTATAAGGGTTCCCAAACACACAAACTACTACTTTTTGAGCCTTTTGTTCCAAACGTTTTACAAAATTTTGAATATTATAGTCAATTTGTAATTTATTAGCGGATTTTCGATTAATATCATGAACACTCAACACAACGGTTGTGGTCGAATCTACGCTTTGAAGCACAGTATTAAAAAACGATTCGTCCGTTTTGATAGCACTTGCAAAATGTTGAAAAGGAGCAATTTTACTTAATTCTTGTTGAAAAGGATTACCAACTGGTATATCTAAACCAATGGAAATAAATTTACTTTTATCAGCTAAAAACGGCAGAATATTTTTTACATCTTTTACCACCGTAATAGCATTATTAAATAATTCTTGCTTGATTTGGGTAGCTTCGGGTGTGTTTAAATCTTGATATAAATTGTAGCTGTCGATATATTTAAAATGATTTAAGCCAACCCAATATTTCGCATGAAGAATTTTTCTTACTCGATTATCAATATCATCTTGTAGAATCAGTCCAGAATTAATTGCTTCTTTAATTTTACGAATACCTTCGGGAATATTTTCTGAATATAAAAGAATGTCGTTTCCAGCGATAAGTGCCTGTAAATCAACTTCTCCTGATGTTATTTCCTGTCCCTGACGGACACCTTTCATGTTCAAGGCATCGGTAATGACCAAACCCTTAAAACCCATTTCATTTTTCAATAAATTGGTAATAATACTTTGAGAAAGGCTGGCAGGTCGCCAATCATAAAAAGGCACTTGAAGATGTCCAACAATAACTGTTTTTATCGAATCATTAATTAATTGCTGAAACGGATATAACTCCACATTTTTTAAACGTTCTGCCGAATATGAAACTTGGGGGAGCGTAAAATGTGAATCAACCTGCGTATCACCATGTCCTGGAAAATGCTTTGCACAAGCTAATAATTGATTATTCTGCATTCCTTTCATGTAGGCACTACTTTTCAGAGCCACATTTTCACGCAATTCCCCGAAAGAACGATAACCAATTACGGGGTTATTTGGATTGGAGTTTATATCAACAACGGGAGCAAAATTGAGGTGAATTCCCAAGCGTTTGCATTGGCGAGCAATTTCCCCTCCCATTTTATAAATTAATGTATTATCTTGAATTGCCCCAAGTGTAATTTGTTTTGGAAACGCCATCGTCGAGTTCACTCGCATTGCCAAACCCCATTCACCATCAATGCCAATTAACAAAGGTATTTTAGTAGTAGATTGAAATCTATTATTTAAACTTGCATAAGCAGAAGGTTCTCCTTGAAAGAAAATTAAACCGCCGATGTGATTAGTGGAAATTAGATTTTCGATGTGTTTGAAATGAGCCTCTCCGTGTGTAGGATTAATGGCAACCATGAAAAATTGCCCAATCTTTTGATTATCATCCATTGAGAAAAAGACACTATCAACCCATTGATTTTCAGCGAGTACACTATTAGTAATAAATACTGGAGGAGGCGGAAAAATACTATGTGATGCTTTTTTTGCAGCTACTTTTACAGGCTTAAAAAAACGTAAGAACGTGTTGTTAAACTCTCCAATCACGGGCGTACGGAACACTACCCAAAGGAGAACAAGCGTTAGAAAAAATAGTGACAAACGTTTTAACATTAAAAGGCAATTGTAGGTTAATCAAGCAACGATAAGACTACAAATTTAGTACAAAATGAGTGCGAATAAAAGAATTTTGAGTGATAGTCTATTTAATAAAAAAGCTGTTTCGGATTGGGTAACATTAGAGAGCAAAGGTGATTCTAAGAATAAGAATTCACTAAAAACGATTAGTTTTGTAAAAACATCAATCAAGTGCATCAAAATAAAACCACAATATTCCAAAATTTAGGATTGATAGATTACCAAACTGCTTGGGATTATCAAGAAAAACTTCATGCCGAAATTGTAGGTATCAAACTTGAAAATAGAAATATGTTATCTGAAAATCAAGTAGATACGCCTAATTATATGCTCTTTTGTGAACATCCTCACGTTTATACTTTAGGCAAAAGCGGTAAGCCAGAGCATCTTTTATTGGATGAAAAAGGCTTGGAAAAATATCAAGCAAAATACTACAAAATCAATCGAGGCGGTGATATTACTTATCATGGAAAAGGGCAATTAGTAGGATATCCGATTCTGGATTTAGAAAATTTTTTTACAGATATTCACAAATATTTACGTTTTTTAGAAGAAGCTGTTATCAGAACTTGTAAGGATTTTGGCATTGAAGCAGGTAGAATTCAAGGACTTACGGGTGTGTGGATTGACCATATCAAACAAGAAAATCCAAGGAAAATTTGTGCAATGGGCGTAAAGGCAAGTCGTTGGGTAACTATGCACGGATTTGCTTTAAATGTTAATACTGACTTGAGTTATTTCAAACATATTATACCCTGTGGTATTGACGATAAATCGGTTACATCCATGGAAAAAGAATTAGGTCAAATTGTTGATTTTCAAGAGGTTTCAAATAAAATGTTGCAAAATTTAAAAGATATTTTTGAGATTAATAATTAAAATTAATTATGAAAAAAGATATAGAATTTCCAATCGTGGAGGGCGTAAAAATAACAATTGCCCGAACAATGAACGAAAATCAAGAAGCTGAATGGGATGTATATTTAATTAACCGTTTGAGAATTCCTATTAATAATGTTTTCGTGACTTCAAGAGGTTATGGTTTTAATAAAGATGGAAGTCCAGTTAAAACCTCCCAATTACGCCATTTTTATAAGGACGTTACAGCCGAACAAATCATAAAAATTGAGATAATTACCCCTGAAGTTTTTCATTTGAATAATGAATATTGGGTAAGTTATTTCATTGATAATCAAGTTTTTGACAAAAAATTTATCTTCGTGCCAGATAGTATTAGAGAAGAAAATTTAATCTTTATTGACCAATTAAATTTGGAAGGAATTTTGCACGAGTGAGATTTAAGTAGCTTTCAGCGTTTGGCTGTCGGCTATCAGCTTAAAACCAATCAGTTATTAGATTAAAAGTGTCGATTATAAAATATCGGCTTAGGTATGAATTATAAGATATAGGTTATGAGGTTACACTTAAACATCTTAGTTTTGATTTTACTGCCTCATAATTTATACCTAAAAAGTAAACTTATGGATTTTCAAAAACTTGCCAAAAATTTATTATTTATAGATATAGAAACTGTTTCGGCAGAAAGTGATTTTAACTTACTTTCAGACAGAATGAAGGCTCTTTGGTTACATAAAGCCAGTTTTTTGAGTAATCCGACTAATCTGAATGATGAAGATTTCTATTTCGACCGAGCTGGAATTTATGCAGAATTTGGAAAAATTATTGCCATTGGCGTTGGTTTTTTTCATTGGAATGATGACCAAGAAATTTGTCTGAAAGTGAAATCAATTAGTAATGATGATGAGACACAAGTATTGAGAGATTTTAAGATTTTGCTCGAACAAAAATATAAACCTACTACGCTTACCTTGTGTGCTCATAACGGGAAGGAATTTGATTACCCGTATTTATGTAGACGTATGCTTGTCAATGGTATAGGTATTCCAAAAGCACTTCAAATTACGGGTAAAAAACCTTGGGAAATTCCCCATTTTGATACCTTGGATATGTGGAAATTTGGTGATAGAAAACACTACACGTCACTCGAATTATTGGCCGCTATTTTTAATATTCCCAGTAGTAAAACTGAACTCAGTGGCGACCAAGTCAATGAGACTTATCACCATCAAAATGACCTATCGAAAATAACTCGTTATTGCCGTGAAGATATTATTGTATTAGCCCAGTTATTCTTGAAATATCAAAATATGGTTATAGTTAAGGATGAAAATGTGGAGCGAATTTGAGTACAAAGGTTAAATATTTAGGTTCTTCGATATTTTTTGTGAACTGACTGATGTAGGGACGAATAGCATTCGTCCACAATGTCATTGGAGACGAATGCTATTCGTCCCTACATCAAAAAATGTCAGACAACCATTATTTTCAAAATATAAAAAACCTAATTGAGCGACGGTCGACCCTACTTATTCATACTTCTTAGGAGCATATAAAAACCCAAAAGCCTCTGCTCCTTCACGAGTATGCACTTTATGATGCACGTAATGAGCCTTCATAATTCGCTTCATGTATGGATGTTTTGCAATAAATTTTATTCTAATTCTGCGATGAACAATTACATCATGAAAAACGAAATAAAATATGCCATAAAAAGCTACTCCCAAACCAATCCAAAACAAAAACCATAAGCCTTCAACGTAAGTCCCCAAGGCAAAAGTAGTGATTGAAACCACCGCAAAAACAATGGCAAAAAGGTCATTTTTTTCCAAAGGTTCATTATGATGTACGTGATGTGATTTGTGCCATGTCCACATGACACCGTGCATAATGTATTTATGCGTAAACCAAGCCACTCCTTCCATGAAAAAAAACGTACCCACTGCCAACAAAATTTTTATTAACATAACTTAATACTTTTACAGATTTATCTATCAAATTTCGTAACTGTTTACCCTTTTAACCAAACGTTTTGAAATTTTGTTTCGTACAAAATGGTTAAAAATCTCAAAAAACAAGGAATTCCTTACCTTTGCAATATGAATCAACTACTACTAATTTTCATTGGCGGTGGACTTGGGAGTCTTACACGCTTTTCTTTGGGTAAATTTATTCAAGAAAATATAGATAAAACATTTCCTTTCGGTACATTGGGTGTTAATATTTTGGCGAGTATTATTTTGGGGATTTTTGTAGGAATGGTTGAGGTAAAATCGCTGACCAATCTCAATTATAAATCCCTGATTGCCATTGGTTTTTGTGGTGGTTTTAGTACATTTTCCACTTTCTCGAATGATACATTGCAATTGATTCAAAACAACAGAATGTTAGAGGCAATAATGAATATTTTATTGAATGTAATCTTATGTATCCTTGCAACTTTTGGAGGAATAGCTTTGGCAAAAATATGAAATTATTCATTTTTATAATCACTTTTTCAATGATTTCATTATCAACTACTTACGCTCAAGGTTTAGGTGAAATTCTTTATGATTCTCACGAAATTTATTACGAAAAAACCATTACCAAACGCCGTTTTGGATATCAAACTTTGGTGAATAGAATTGAAGGATTGAAAAAAAATAACTTGTTTGAAGTATCCATAGCCACCAAATCTACGGAGGGAAGAAACATTTATTTAATTAAATGTGGAACGGGTAAAACCAAGGTAATGCTATGGTCGCAAATGCACGGCGATGAGCCCACGGCAACAATGGCATTAGCAGATATTTTTAATTTTTTAGAGAATAAAAAAGATAGTTCAACCCGAAAAATCAATCTAATTTTAGATAATCTTAGAGAAGAATTACTGAAAAAATGCACCTTTTATTTCGTCCCAATGTTAAATCCTGACGGAGCAGAAGCTTGGACACGCTATACAAATTTAGGAATTGATATGAATCGGGATGCTTTGGCACTTCAAACACCTGAAGGACAATTATTGAAGCAATTGGTTTTTGACTTAAAACCCGATTTTGGCTTCAATCTTCACGATAAAAATAGGCGATATTCAGCGGGTCAATCAGGGAATTTAGCAACGATGTCATTTTTGGCAACGGCTTATAACGAAGCCGAAGATGTTAATCCTACTCGCAAGCGAGCAATGCAAATAATTGTGGGTATGAATCAAGCTGTACAACTTTATATTCCAAATGCAGTAGGGCGTTGGGTATCAGATTTTGAACCAAGAGCTTTTGGTGATAATATCCAAAAATGGGGAACAACTTTGATTTTGATAGAATCGGGTGGATATAAAAATGACCCCGAAAAACAATACATTCGTAAACTTAATTTTGTGTCATTACTCACTGGTTTACAAATGATTGCGAATAAATCTTATAAGAAACAAGGTGTTAAAGAGTATGAGCAATTACCGATAAATAGTAAAGCAATTTATGATTTAATTATTAGGAATGTAACGATTAAAAAAGGAGAATCAATTTTTAAAGCCGACCTTGCCATTAATCGTAATGAGCGTCCAGTGAAGGGGAAAGACTATTTTACCAACAGTTCAGAAATTGAAGAAATCGGAGATATGTCGGTCTTTTTTGGAACGGATGAAATAGAAGCAATGGGCATGGAAATTATCGCAGAGAAAGAAATTGGCTTAGGCTCAAAAGCTGACTTTCAATTAGTTAAAGAAGGAAAATTAATTTATACCATCAAGAACGGGAGAATAGAATAAATATAACATGCAAAATCCAGTAATAATTTTTGGTGCGAACGGCTTAGGAGCCGTTGCCCTTGACATTTTCAAGAAAAATAATGTAGTCGTTTACGCATTTTTAGACGATAACGCAGCATTACATAACACTGAAATTGACGATGTAGTAGTTTTAGGAAGTACAGATGACGAAGGTTTTACCAAATTAATCGGTAAAAAATGTGAAGCCTTCGTGGCTATCGACGACCAGAAAGTGCGTAAGAATATTGTTGATATGATTCTTGATGTTCGTAAAGTGCAAGTAGTCAATGCTATCCATGACCAAGCGACAATTGCCTCGACTGCCGAAATCGGACACGGTAATTTAGTATCAGCAGGCGTAATCATTAATGCTCGTGCAAAGGTTGGAAACAATAACATTTTTCATAGTAAAGTATTGGTAGATTACGATACAGAAATTGGTGATTACATTCAAGTTGGAGCAGGAAGCACGATTGGAGCGGGCGTTTCAATTGAAGATAATGTTTTTATTGGTTCAGGCGTTACCATTATTGGAGGAATTAAAATAGGCAAAGGAGCAAGAATTGGAGCGGGTTCAGTAGTGATTGAAGCGGTGAAAGCGAAGGAGACGGTGTTTGGGAATCCTGCGAAGAAAGTGTAAAGATGTTTTTTGGTTCAAGCATCGATGCTTGAACCTTACTTCCCAATCTCAAAATACTTTATCTCAACTCCCAAATTTCCCAATAATTGCCGTGTCCTTTCTGGACGTGCATCCGTAATAAAAACCTGCGAAAAAGTGCCATCAACCATCATGGTGATGAGTTGTTGAATACGGCGGTCGTCAAGTTTATCAAAAATATCATCCAAAAGTAATATAGGAGGAAAGCCTTTCACTTTGGAAAGCATTTCAAATTGAGCTAATTTTAAGGCAATGACAAAAGATTTTTGTTGCCCTTGCGAGCCAAATTTACGAAGGGTAAACTTATTTATCTCAAAGACAAAATCATCTTTATGACTGCCTATAGTTGTCCGTTGGGCTGCTAAATCTCGCTGACGGTTCTTTCTGAAAATCTGTGTAAAATTCTCCGCTCCAACTTCTGACTCGTAAATCATTTCAACTTCCTCACGAGCATTCGATAGCGTGTTGTAATGCTTCTTGAAAATAGGTAAAAATTCTGTAATAAATTGATTACGAGCCTGAAATAGTTTTAAAGAAACTTCCACCAAAGGGTCAGAATAGATATCTAATAATAAATCATCAATGTAATTTTTTTCGGAAAACTGTTTCAAAAGAGAATTTCGTTGTAATAAAAGTCGATTATATTGCAAGAGATTTTCCAAATATTCAGTATTCAATTGAGCCATTACTCCATCAAAAAATTTGCGTCTTTCTTCACTTCCATCCCGAATAATATCTGTATCATTGGGAGACAACATTACTACTGGAAATCGACCAATATGCTCTGAAATACGTTCATAAGCCTTTTTATCTCTTAAAACAGCCTTTTTTTGTCCACGCTGAAATGAAATTGTAATTAGAGAAGAGGAAGTTCCTCCAGAAAGTAGCGTTTTTGAATCTAAATTTGAATTTAATTCAAGCTCCTCCTTTGAAAGTTGGGGAGTTTTGGTCTGATTTTTAAATTCTCCTTCAATCATCATATATTCCTCTTGATGATTAATACTCAAAGCATCTTGATTAGAGATTGAACTTTTGGTTAAAGCTAAGAAATAAATAGCATCTAATAAATTGGTTTTACCCGTTCCATTCTCACCTACGATACAGTTTACCCGTTCCGAAAACTCAAAATTTTCGTATTCATAACTCTTAAAATTAGCTAAACTGATTTTTTGTAAAAACATCTTCGGGAGTTGAGACTTTTGTCGTAATTTCGTATTGCAAAATAACAGTGGATTTGTGGTGATAACAAACCGCAAATGTCTATTTAAGAGTAGATTGTTAGGATTGAGGTTAAAAAATACTCACTAAGGTTACGCACACCGTTCAAAATTCACATATTCACAATTGTTTAACATGGCAAAGAAAGCTGAAAACAAAGTAAAATACTCGAAAGAAACCTATATGTATTGGTACGAGTCAATGGTGCTTCAACGTAAATTTGAAGAACGGGCTGGTCAATTATACGGACAACAAAAAATTAAAGGCTTTTGCCACTTGTATATTGGGCAAGAAGCTTGTTCGTCAGGAGCAAAATCTGCTTTGAAAGAAGGTGATAAATACATCACTGCTTATCGTGACCACGGAATTCCCTTGGCTTTAGGTTCTGATCCAAATGCTATTATGGCTGAATTATTCGGAAAATCAACGGGTATTTCAAAAGGAAAAGGTGGTTCAATGCATATCTTCGATAAATCAGTCGGTTTTGTGGGTGGACATGGTATTGTGGGAGCTCAAATTCCTATGGGTGCGGGTTTAGCATTTGCCGAAAAATATAACAAAACGGGCAATTTAGCCATCTGTTATTTTGGTGACGGAGCCGTTCGTCAAGGAGCCTTACACGAAGCCTTCAACATGGCAATGACTTGGAAATTACCTTGTATTTTTGTAGTAGAGAACAACGGTTATGCCATGGGGACTTCCGTTGCTCGTACTTCAAATGTAACGGATCTTTATACCATCGGAGAATCGTATGATATGCCATCAGAATCAGTGGATGCTATGTCAGTTGAAGCAGTTCATGAATCAGTTTCTCGTGCGGCTACCCGTGCAAGAGCAGGCGAAGGACCAACTTTCTTAGAATTCAAAACGTATAGATACAGAGGACATTCAATGTCTGATCCTCAGAAATATCGTACAAAAGATGAAGTGGAAGCCTATAAAATGCGTGACCCAATTGAACAAGTAAAGAAAGAAATCTTAGACAATGGTATCGCAACTGAAGAAGATTTATTAGCGATTGACGCTCAAATCAAAGTTCGTGTTGAAGCATCAGTTAAATTTGCCGAAGAGTCTCCTTATCCAGACCCAAAGGAAATTTATACGGATGTTTACGTAGATGATTATACTTTTCCGGTGGAATAACTTTAAAACAAAAAATGCTCTAAAATTGCTTTAGAGCATTTTTTATTTAATTAATTTGCCATAGGTTTTATAGCAAATCAATTTTTTTCAAAAGCTCCTCCAAAGAGATTTTAAAAAGAACACAAAAAAAGAGCCATAACTTACGTCATGGCTCTTTTTTATGAATTTGTATCAATTAATTACTTAATTTCAACTTCAGCACCAGCTTCTTCTAAAGATTTTTTCAAACCTTCAGCTTCGTCCTTAGAGATTCCTTCTTTAA
>JACMRQ010000141.1 GCA_014376355.1 Arcicella sp.
ATGGCAAAAAAAGGAATTGTTGTGATTACCTGTAATTATCGTTTGAATGTTTTTGGCAACTTTGCTCATCCAGCATTAAGTGCTGAAACCTCTTACAAAGGTTCTGGAAATTACGGTTATTTCGACCAAATTGCAGCGTTGAAATGGGTTCAAAAAAACATTGCTAAATTTGGCGGCGACCCTAAAAAAGTAACCATTGCAGGAGAATCAGCGGGTTCCATTGCGGTGAGTTATCACATGGCTTCGCCCTTGTCAAAAGGCTTAATTGCGGGAGCAATTGGTGAAAGTGGAGCGGGAATTAATCCAACAATGTCACCAGTAACCTTGGCAGAGGCAGAAAAACAAGGAGCAGAATTTGCAAAGAATGCGGGCGTTTCAACCTTAAAACAATTGAGAGCATTAACAACCAAAGAAGTGTATGAAATGTATAATGAAGCTAAACGTTTTGGCTTCCCTGTAGTTATTGACGGTTATTTCATGCCAAAAACGCTTCCTCAAATTTTTGGTGCAAAAGAACAAGCTCAGATACCGCTTTTATTGGGTTGGAACTCGGCTGAAGTCTCAGGAATGGCATTTATGCAAGGAAAACCTTACAATCAAGAAAATTACGTAGCAAGGGTGAAAAAAGAATATCCGAATGATTCTGAGGAAGTTTTGAAATTATATCCGTACAGTTCTGAAAAAGAAATTGAACTTTCGGCTACTGCTTTAGCGGCGGATAGATTCATTTCATACAGCACTTGGAAATGGTTTGATTTGCACCGTAATAATTCTTCGCAACCCGTTTATCGCTACTTGTACAGCAAATTACGTCCTGCTTTAGTAGATAATTCTCTCGCATCGGGTTTAGCGGGCGGAACAGTTAAAAAAGAAGGAAATATCCCGAAAGCACCAGAGGCAGTTGGAGCTCCTCACGCTTGTGAGATTGAATATTGCATGGGAAATCTTCATTTGGTAAAAGAATACGCTTGGACAGCGGATGACTTTAAAGTATCAAACACGATGTTGGATTATTTTGCCAACTTCATCAAAACTGGAAATCCAAACGGTGATAAATTACCAGAATGGACAGCTGCAAAAGCGGGTGATGTAACCTCTCCAGTAATGATTATTGATACAGAATCTAAAACGGTAAAAGCCCCAAATGACGCTCGTTATGAGTTTTTAGATAAAGCGTACAAGAATAAGTGATCATCCAGATTACATTAAAAAACGTTCGTAGCAGAGCTACGAACGTTTTGGTATCACCTAACCACTAAATATAATCTTGTCAAATGATAAAGAAGATTCCCATTTGCGTTAAAATTTTGCTTTAAATCTTGCTGACTCCAATTGGGCTTGATTCCCTTCCGAGTTGTTGGCAATAATAATTAATTCCCCTTCCACTTCATCTTCTGTCAATCTGGTAATATTAACACGACCTACCCCATTCTTCAAACCTTCATTGTTAGCTAAGGTTGTTTGATAGAAGTTAGGTTCCTCACGAAATTTATTGACATCTTTAATCAAATTACCAACATTCTGAAAATTTCCCTCACCTGGAATGAAGAACGTTCCTTTGCCTGTAACATTATATAATTTCACAAAAACAGATTCAAGGGTATTATTATCGATAACTACAATTGTTAAGACTGTAACTCCTCTTTCAGAGGTTTTCTTTATTTGAACTTTATCGGAATACAATTTATGATTTGTACTATCTTTAAAACTAATCTTTCCAGAGAAAAAACCTTTGGACATTTCTTTACCTACCTTCAAATTCTTACTAAAAGCAATAACTGTTACCACGCAAAGCAGTAGAGCAATAAACACAATTGGATTATTTTTAAGCGTTTTTTTCATAGGTTTTAGTTGATACAATACATTAAAATGATAGGGAATTAGTATTAAAATATATTTAAAACAATTAATCTAAATATATTAAATTTGTACTATTCCTATATTTTAGACACAAAATTACACATTTTAGATGATTAAATCAATAATTTTAGCATAGTTATTAAATAAAATTATTAAACGGTCATCAAAGTGATTATTGTAGGATTAGACTACATGACATTAATATTAAGATACTAATATCAGGCGAAAAGGCTACAAACACCATTTTTATTAACTCTACAAAAGGTTAGACGTAAAAAACATAAAAAAGGTTGTTTGATTTAAGAAAAAATATTAAATATTTTAAATATTTCAATAATACATTTTACTAATTTTACATTTTACTGTAAATGAGAACCGATTTATGACTTTAAATACAAACTCAACAACTGAAAAATCTGACATTTTCAGTCAAATTACATCTGAACTATCTGCCTTAGGTTTTAGTGTGGATAAACAAGACCAATCTCGCCCTTGGGGAGGTTTTTTTGTGTTAGATGAAAGTCAAGCCCCTGCGTTTGCGGCTCGCTATTTTCCACAATTAGAAATGTCTGAAATTCAGATTACCTATAAATTATCGCCTAAAATTTTGGTGGTTGCTCCGCATAAGCGTTTGTCGTGGCAATATCATTTTCGTCGTGCAGAAATCTGGAAAGTGATTGCAGGAACAACCGTGGGCGTGAAAATTAGTGACACTGATGAGCAATCAGAAGAAGTAAAGGTTTTAGAATCAGGAAGTTTTATTCAGCTGGATAAAGGCGAACGTCACCGTTTGATTGGCTTGGACAGTTGGGGTGTAGTAGCTGAAATTTGGCAACATACCGACTCAGAAAATCCTTCAGATGAAAATGATATTGTAAGGTTGCAGGATGATTTTGGTCGGTAGGGATTAGTTTTTTAGTAAACAATTCAAGGCTAACAATTATTAAAATATCATACTTATTTTTAGTAAAATCAATTGCATATA
>JACMRQ010000142.1 GCA_014376355.1 Arcicella sp.
CAATCAGGTGTATATGTACGGGGTGATGTGCGTTCAGTGAAGCGAATGGGAGACAAAATTATGTTGGGAGTTTGTGAGGGGAAAGTACAAGAATATTTAATTAGATAAAATTATTATTGGTGGATAAATCTCGTGTTTTAAAACACATTTATCCAAAGAATTTTATTGCTGAAAAGCATATCATCATAACCATTTTTATAATACAAATGAAAAAATTAATCTTTTTGCTTATCGGATTCATTACTTTTTCCTGTAATCAAAAAAAAGCTGATACACTTTTTGAAGAACTTCCAGCCACTGAAACAGGGGTAGATTTTATAAATAGAAGTCTTGAAAAAGATAACTTCAACATTTTCAAATATCGAAATTTTTATAACGGTGGTGGTGTTGCCATCGGTGATGTTAATAATGATGGATTTGCCGATATTTTTCTGACCTCTAATTTTGAGGAGAATAAATTATACCTTAATAAAGGCAATAAAGATGGAAAATCGATGCAATTCGAGGACGTTACTAAGCGGTCTGGAATTGTTGGTAAAAAGTTTTGGAGTACGGGCGTAACCTTTGCTGATGTAAATGGAGATGGATTTCTGGATATTTATGTTTGTAATTCTGGAAGTCGAGATGAGCGTGGCAATCAATTATACATTAATAATGGTGTAAAAAATGGAAAGGTCACATTTACCGAAAAAGCCAAAGAATATGGTTTAGAAGACGGCGGATTTTCAACGCACGCTGCCTTCTTTGATTACGACCGTGATGGAGATTTGGATATGTATTCGCTTAATAACAGTTTCACGCCGATGGATAGACTGGGATATGCCAATCTTAGAAATCAGCGAGATAAATTAGGGGGTGGTAAATTATTTAGAAATGATAGTTCAAAAAATGGCACTCCTCATTTTACAGATGTAAGCGAAGAAGCAGGGATTTATGGTAGTTTAATCGGTTTTGGATTGGGTATAACGGTGGGTGATGTCAACAATGATAATTGGTTAGATATTTATATTTCAAATGATTTCTACGAGCGTGACTATTTATACATCAACCAAAAAAATGGTAAGTTCAAAGAGGACTTAGAAAACCAGATGCAACACATTAGTTTATCATCAATGGGTGCGGATATTGCGGATATTAACAATGATGGAAATCTGGATATTTTTGTAACGGATATGCTTCCAGAAAGCGATGAAAGGCTAAAGAGAACGACTACTTTTGATGGATATGACCTCAATGAGTTTAAAGTAAAACAAGGTTATCACCATCAATCTACCCGTAATATGCTTCACATTAATAATGGTGATAATACTTTTTCGGAATGTGCACAAATGGCAGGCGTTCATGCTACAGATTGGTCGTGGGGAGCATTGATGTTTGACATGGATAATGATGGGAAAAAGGACCTTTTTGTGGCAAATGGTATTAATAAAGACCTCACCGACCAAGATTACGTTGCTTTTTTGGGGGACGCTCGAAATATGCAACAAGCTCTTGAAAATAAGTCGTTCAACTCTCGAGAATTTATTGATAAAACCCCTTCAACACCCATTCCAAACTATGCTTTTAGGAATTTAGGAAACTTAAATGGTATATCGCCACGCTTTGAGAATGTAAGTCAAAGTTTCGGCTTGGATAAAGTGGGATTTTCAAATGGTTCTGCTTACGGAGATTTGGATAATGATGGCGATTTAGATTTAGTAGTCAATAACAATAATTCTCCCGTTTCTATTTACCGAAACAAAGAAAACGAAACGCTAAAAAATCATTATTTGAAGGTGAAATTAAGAGGAACCGCTAAAAATTTAGACGGAATCGGTTCAACGGTGAAACTGTATCAAAAAGGTCAAGTTCAGATGCTTCAACAAATGCCGAATCGGGGTTTTCAATCTTCGGTAGATTTGATGATGAACTTCGGTTTAGGAAAAAATACGTTAATAGATTCTTTAGTAATTGTTTGGAATGACGATAAAAAGCAGGTCATAAAAATACCCAAAGCTGACCAATTATTGGTTCTTAATTATCAAAATGCTAATCAAATTTTCAAGTACCAAGCTCCGATTATTGCAACTAAATTTACCGATATAACTTCTCAAATACTTGATTTTAAGCATATTGAAAATAATTTTGTCGATTATAACCGAGATGCTTTATTGAAACAAAAATATTCTACACAGGGTCCCGCTTTGGCAGTAGGTGATGTTAATGGTGATGGTTTAGATGATGCTTACATCGGAGGCTCACAAGGATTTCCGAAGTTTTTATTCATTCAACAAAAAAACGGAAAAATGCTTCCTGCCAAAACTGAAGCATTTAATCGGGATAATTATTTAGAAATCGTTGATGCTCTTTTCTTCGATGCCGATAATGACAAAGACCTTGATTTATACGTAGTTACGGGTAGTAATGAGTATGAACCAAATGATTTACAACTTCGTGACCGTTTATATATGAACGATGGTAAGGGCAATTTTACCGAAAATCAAAATCTCCCTGCCATTCTTGCGAGTGGTTCTTGCGTAAAAGCGGGCGATTATGACCAAGATGGTGACCTCGATTTGTTCGTAGGTACAAGATTAATTCCTTCACAATACGGAAGAAATCCAGAAAGTACACTTTTGCAAAATGACGGAAAGGGAAACTTTAAAAATGTGAGTAAACAAGTTTTGGGAGGTGCTCAAAACTTGGGAATGATAACGGATGTGGCTTGGTTGGATGTGAACGGAGATAAATTTCCAGAACTTATTTTGGTGGGTGATTGGATGCCCATAACGATTTTGAAAAATACGAAAGGAACTTTCAATGTTGAGAATAAAACTGAAGTGCCAGTTTCTAACGGTTGGTGGAATTGCATTCAGCCCTTGGATGTTGACGGGGATGGTGATATGGATTTTGTCTTGGGGAATCTTGGACTAAATAATAATTTAAAAGCCTCTGAAAATGAACCCGTTGAATTATATGTTAATGACTACGACCGCAACGGAACTACGGAGCAAATTATCACTTGTTATCGTCAAGGAAAGAGTTGTCCTGCCATTTTGAAGGGAGATTTACAGAAACAAATTCCGATGATAAAACAGAAGTTTTTGAAATTTTCTGATTACGCAAAAGCCTCCATTACGGATTTATTTTCGAGCACCCAAATGGAAGGACAAACTATTCGGATGGTTAATAATACCCAATCTTCATTCCTGATAAACGAAGGAAAAGGCAATTTTACACTCAAAGCCTTACCGCAAGAAGTTCAAGTATCGTCCATTAATAGCATTCAGACCATTGATTACGATAAAGACGGACACCAAGATATTTTGTTGGTAGGAAATTTCTTCGATAATATTCCCGAAATTGGTAGATACGATGCCAACTATGGACTCATTTTAGCAGGAAAAGGTAATGGGAATTACAACGTTCAAACCTCAAAGCAAACAGGTTTTTTTACCAAAGGACAAGTTCGGAAAATGCGTGTTATTAATGGTTTAGGCGGTAAAAAAGAAGTTATTTTGGTGAAGAATAATGAGAAAGCACAGGTGTTTGGGGTGAAATGATAGTAAATAAATTTTAAAGATGCGAAAGCAAATAACTTATACATTAACCACTTTTTTAATCTCAACGCTACTTTCTTGCCACAAAGAAAAGGATGATATAAAGCTATTCGAGAAAATTGATAGCAAAATATCAAATGTTACTTTTAGTAATCAATTAAAAGAATCAAAAGACTTTGGATTTTTAGATTATCTCTATTTTTACAATGGCGGAGGTGTGGCTTCGGGCGATATAAATAATGATGGATTGACGGATTTATATTTTGTCTCGAATCAGGGAGAAAATAAATTGTATCTTAACAAAGGCAA
>JACMRQ010000143.1 GCA_014376355.1 Arcicella sp.
ATTGGTTTATTTTGTTTTTATTTTAGAGTACCATCGCCTCATAAACCACCCCAATCTGCGATTCATAAGCCTTTAGGTTTAATCTTAGTCCTGATTTATTAATAAAATATGCTTCATTTTCTTCAAAATCTGGAAAATATCAATCGCTAAGTTCTTGAATAACTTAATACCAGTGGTCAGTATTTTACTGGAACGCATAGTCAGACCCATTGGCGAAAGTAAATTTTAGTTATGAATTTTAAAATATTCTTGCCTGATAATCTAATACTTACTGTTCGGTTTTTGCTGTCGCAAGTTGGTCAGACTATTCGTCCCAGTGAAGCACTGACCTTTATCTATGAGTATGAAGGAGTAGAGTTATTGGGCATTAACATATTTATTAATAAATTTTTGTTTATCTACTTCTTCAACTATTCCATATCTATCATTTTCAAAACTTTTGATCCAAAGTATTCTACTGTAGGAATTATCAATAAAAATATTTCTTTTACTATCACTCCAAGTTTTTTGAGGTCTCCAAAGTGAGAACTTTTTTAATCTTGGATTTTCTTTCATTATTTTTCTCGCAAATAAAATAATTTCCCTCTTAACTTCTTTTTTTATGTCATCTTCATACCCCCATTTTCTTAAAGTTTGATAACTACTAACTTTTACATATTTCTTTAATATTGTATTATAAATAAAATCGTTCTTTTCAAGAATCTCTTTTAATTTTTCTGTTGGTTCAAACTCCCAAAAATCGGCTATCCACACAGGGCGTACAAATACTTTTGTATCGAAATAAGTTGTAAATACTAATGGGCTATGAACAGAATAAGCATCAAGATTCAATGGTTCAATATTCATTCGTTTTGAATTTAATATCCAAAACATCTTCTCTCCATAAAAATCTTCTCTGGTTTGTATAACTCGTTTATCAATTGAAGAATATTGAAGTTCGATTACAACTTTTGAATTTGTATAAATGTCAGCAATATGCCATTTTTTTTCATAACTTATTTTAACCTCTGTATTCTCTTTATCAAAAAGTTGTTTCCAATTTAGGTGCCATTCAGTTTCTGGTTCAAACCAATCATCACAATTATCTTTTTTATCATGTTTCCAATGCCAATTATAAATTTCGCCACAAAAAGAATTTACTATTCCATTACAACCAATACAATTAGCTTTCTGATTTGGCGTGGCTCTAATTTTACTTTCATTTCGAATTGCGTACAACATTGTTTTATTGATTTTTAGTAATAGATATGCTTCTTTTTTTCTTTAAAATAGTAATGTCTATGTTGACATGGCTATGAAAATAAAATTAACCATGCAATTCACGCTTATTTTGGGTAGAATTGCATGATTAGTTTGGCAACATCACTTCAAACTCACTCCCTTCTCCTAATTTACTCACCACATTAATCCGTCCTTGATGTTCTTCCACCATCTTTTTCACGTAACTTAATCCCAAACCAAAACCCTTAACATCATGCACATTGCCAGTTGGCACACGGTAAAATTTCTCAAAAATTTGCTTGATAGATTCCTTTGTCATCCCAATTCCTTGGTCAATTACTTTAATAGAAAGTCCCTTTTCTGTGTTTTCAGTGGTGATTTTAATGATTGGTTTTTCAGTAGAATATTTATTAGCATTGTCCAAAAGATTAAAAATTATATTGGTCAAATGCACCTCATCCGCTTGAATTTCAGGATTTTCTGCCTGTAAATCCATGTTGATAATTCCTTCACGTAATTCAATTTGCGGACTGATATTTTCTAAAACTCGTTTAATAATTTGATGTACATTCACCGTTCCCAATTTTAACCGAACTTCTCCCCTTTCCATTTGGGCAGTTTGCAGTACCTTTTCCACTTGTGAACCGAGACGTTTATTTTCATCCCGAATAATTCCCAAATAACGTTTAAACATCGACGGACTGGCTGCAACCGCCTCATCACCAAGCATTTGAGTTGCTAATGAAATCGTAGAAATTGGAGTTTTAAACTCATGGGTCATGTTGTTAATAAAATCACTTTTGATGTCGGCCAATTGCTTTTGCTTTACAATGGTATTTACTGCCACGTAAAAACACCCCAAAACGACCAAAATCAAGAGCAGGGAAGTAGCATACATCATCCAAATATTCCGAATAATATAACGATCTTGATTAGGAAAATAGAGTCGTAAATAGTTTTCAGAATTGTTATAATCGTTTGGAAAAAGATTGACCATGTACGTGTCTTTATCACTCTTCATACCCGTCATTTTATATTTCACCGAGGAGGCATAATGCAGATAATTCGGATCTTCTACGCTACTAATTCCATAATCAAAAGGAATCTCAATTCCCCTTATTTTGATTTCATGTTTCAATAGTGAGTCTAAAACTTGGTAATTAATTCGGTCGTAAATACTTCGTTTTGTAAATAAGTAGTCATTGAAGACCTCTTTCGCCATATCCGTTTTATTTCTCACTTTTTGGGCGGTTTCAGCGTACTGAAATTTACGGTCTATGTGCGGTTTCTTATTTTTTATCTTATTAGAAATGAATGGTTTAAATTTATTTAAAGAATCTTCAACCATTTGATTATGACGTTGAATTGCTTCACCAAAAATGTCGCCAATTTGCTTCTGACCATTCATTAAACTAATATAGTCCTCATCTTTCAAATCAATTGAAAACTCTTGATGCTCTCTAATTTCACCGTTTGGCATAATTTCTACACCCTTTGATACCAAAATATCCGAAGGAAATTGTCGCTCCTTCATTTTATCCAAATTCATGGCTAAAGTTGGATTATTGGGTACGGTAGGTTGAAATTTTTTCTTCTTAATTTTCACTTTCTCTTCCTCAGGTTTCGCAATGGCAAGCAATTGTTTCTGATGCTCCTCCGATGCCACTCGGCGTTGCATAAAATAATACATTTCTTGTTGCGATAACTTTCTAACAACCTGTTGCATAGCATCACGGACGTCACTCCCAAACTGGTCATTTTTGGAGCGTACCGTAAAGCCCAACCAGTACATCTGGAAGGCAATCAACCCCAACAATGCAAAAGCCATGAGGGCAATGATATTTCGTATTCTACGTTTGGTCATAAATTTGAGCTATCGGCTTTGAGTTGGCAACAATTAGCTATTAGCTTTAAGTTTCTAAAAGTTGATTGCTGATATTTAAAAACCGACAGCCTCATGCAACATTTTAAAAACTTCTGTATCTTTAATTCATCAACAAATTTAACGTAAAACTTACTTCTTGTATTCTCTTTAACATCTTTTAACAGAACGTAAAGATTTGATATTGAGACGTTTTATTAAGTTTGTAACCAATAGTAGCACGCAGGTGAGTCTTGTCGAATTAGTATTCAATCAAAAATCAATTATACCAATGAAAAACATCATCACAACCGCTTTATTGCTGGCTTTGGGAATGTCAGCAATGGCACAAAAAAGTATTTCACAGAATATCGAAGACAAAAATGGCAAAATGACCATTCACATCGAATCTTTAGAAAATGGAAAGAAAGCAGTTTTCGATAAATCTTACAATGTTGAAGGCATGAACGATGCTGAGAAAGAAAAACTTATTAGCCGAGTTACAGACTCACTTTGGACAGCTTCAGGCAATGGAGAGAGCAAACAATTCAAAATTAAAATTGATAAAAGCGGGGAAGGTTCTTCTATTAATTCGGATGAAGACCGCTCATCGTCGTTGAATTCTCCACAAGGGAAGAGGAAACAAAAAGTAGAAATTTACAAGGATGGAAAGAAAAATGAGGATGGAAATGATGATTTAACCATATTCTTTAAAGATTTTGGCGATGATATGGAGAAAAAATTTAAGAATTTTGATCAGAAAAAGATGTTTAGCTCAATTGAACCAATGATGCAGGATTTTAAGGGGAACTTCAACATTGACATGAAAGATTTTGATTTCATAAACGAATCAAAAACGGTAAAAGCCCTTAAAATTTATCCGAACAAGCCTTTTGACAATAAATTAAATCTTAAATTTCATGCTCCCGAAAAAGGCGATATCAATGTAATTGTTACAGACATTAACGGAAAAGAAATTGGTTCGCAAAAATTTAAAGATTTTCAAGGAGATTTTATGGGACAAGTTGATTTGAAGAAAAATGTTAAGGGGACTATCTTCGTAACCGTTACACAAGGTGAAGATGGAACAGTAAAGAGAGTGGTGATTGAATAATCAGAAACAAATGAGATAGGAGAAAACGACAGAAAAGAAAATATTGAATAAATTTAATATTTTCTCGATTTTATCCTTCTTTGTTTCCCTCTTTTAATTTTTTTTCATTTTTTTTTGGTACAGCCTTTGACATAATAAAAAATACAATTACCTTTGCACACTCTTTCACCAGAACACTAAACGAGAGTGTTGTGAAAAGAAAACTGGGGGTGTTCCAGAGTGGCTAAATGGGACAGACTGTAACTCTGTTAGAGTATTCTTTCGGTGGTTCGAATCCATCCGCCCCCACAGTTTCAGTGAATAATTGACGGCAAGCA
>JACMRQ010000144.1 GCA_014376355.1 Arcicella sp.
AGGAAATGAACCTTTTGGAAAATAAGGAAGTCGAAGTACAGAGCCTCCGATTGGCGGAAGATTGGGTAAATAAAATGCCAAAATAATTCCAATTAAAGTAATACTCACCGCAAAAAAGTAGGTTATTGGCGAATGAGTAAAATGAATTAATAAAGCAACGGTTGTAATAAATACCCCTCCGCTAAAACCAAGTGCGGTTGACATGGAAGTTGCATTTGCCGCACGGGTTGGTGCGTCTGGATTAGGAGATAAAATTTCGGCTAAATAAGCGGTTCCAGTTCCCATACTCAATCCAAGGGCAATTCCTTGAAAGAACCGAGCAAAAATTAATGCGTAAACATTTGGATAAATTGAGATAATTAAATCTGAAATAAAGGCACAGAACAAACTGAAAATAAGCACGGGTTTTCTTCCAATTTTATCCGAGATTCCCCCTAAAAAAATATAGCAAGGAATCATTCCCAAAACATACGTTGCTAAAACTAAAGAAGTTTGACCATTATTAAAGCCAGCTAAAGCGGCGTAGGGACGAAAAAGTGGCATTGATAAATTTACTGCCAGCGTAATTAAAAATAAGGCGAAAGGAATAGTTTGTGTTGATTTTATTTTCATTTTGTTTTGTTTTGTTTTCACAAAAGTAAAACAAAAGAGGACTGACAAAATTGTCAATCCTCTTTTGTTTCCAATAAATGTGCAAAGAAGCTATAGGTTATTTCTTTGTAACTCGAATTGAAATTCTACGATTTGCAGCACGTCCTTCTTCTGTATCATTTGATGTTACTGGATTATTTTGTCCGTAACCTTCTGAATCTAAACGAGTATCCGCAATACCTAATTTAGTCAATTCAGCTTTTACCGAAGAAGCTCTTTCGCCCGATAATTTCAAGTTTGTATTGGCATCACCTGTGTTATCAGTATATCCGCCCAACTTTATATTTACGTTTGGAAATGCCTTCAAAATCTCAGCAATATTTGTTAATTGTTCACTTGATTCTGGTTTCAAAGTTGATTTCCCCGTTTCAAAAGTTAAACGGTCAAAATCAAACCATGTTGTTTTATTGACAACTGCATCTTTATTTTCGATGAATTTCAATAAGTTATTTTCAATTCCATTTTCTGGTATATTTAACGTTACTCCCGATGAAAGAGCTTTATCCAATTTTGCACCTAAGTTCTTAATTCCCTCAGAAACAGGCAATTCAGAAGGTAATTGTGGAGTCATTACTTCGACATTTATTCCTGCCATCGCTTTTGTCGTTGAAGAATCAACGGCAATATAAGGAGCAATTACCAAAGAAACGATGGACATTAATTTAATCAAAATGTTCATTGAGGGACCCGAAGTATCTTTGAAAGGATCACCCACTGTATCACCAGTAACCGCCGCCTTGTGTGGTTCAGAACCTTTTTTATGAGTTACTCCATCAATCAAAACGCCTTTTTCAAATGATTTTTTAGCATTATCCCAAGCACCACCTGCGTTTGATTGGAACAAGCCCATCAAAACACCTGATACGGTTACTCCTGCTAATAAACCTCCTAAAACTTCTGGCCCCATGGTGAAACCAACCAAAACTGGCGTAATTAAAGCAATGGCTCCTGGAAGAATCATTTGTCTAATTGAAGCTTCCGTTGAAATAGCCACACATTTATCGTATTCTGGTTCGGCAAGGTATTCCATAATTCCAGGAATTTCTCGGAACTGACGACGAACTTCATTTACCATTTCCATCGCTGCTTTTCCAACCGCTGCAATACATAAGGCACTAAAAATAAATGGTATCATTCCACCTACAAATAACCCTGCCAATACGTCAGCCTTATAAATATCAATAGATTTAATTCCTGCAATACCTACAAAAGCGGCAAATAAAGCTAATGAAGTTAAAGCTGCTGAAGCTATAGCAAAACCTTTACCTGTTGCTGCCGTAGTGTTACCAACTGCATCTAAATTATCAGTACGCTCACGAACTTCAGGAGGCAATTGAGACATCTCAGCAATTCCACCAGCATTATCCGCAATTGGACCGAAAGCATCAATTGCTAACTGCATGGCTGTTGTTGCCATCATCCCTGCCGCAGCAATGGAAACTCCGTATAATCCTGCAAATTTATAAGAAAGAATAATACCTGCTGCTAATACCAAGATTGGCAAAACTGTTGACTCCATTCCCACTGCCAAACCACCAATAATGTTGGTAGCGTGTCCTGTGCCTGATTTTTCAATGATTGATAAAACAGGACGTTTTCCCATGGCTGTATAATATTCCGTGATAATCGACATTAAAGCACCGACCACTAAACCAACCACGATTGCTAAGAAAACACCGTTTGAAGTAAATTCAAAACCACGAAGATTAAGCGTTTCTGGCAACATTTTTTTCACTAAAAAATATGAAGTAATAAAGGTAATAATTACTGAAGCCCAGTTTCCTAAGTTTAAGGCATTTTGAACTGAAGAATCTTCTCCTTTAATACGAACAAAAAAAGTTGATACCAACGAAGCCAATAAACCAACACCAGCAATCATCATCGGTAATAAAATTGGAGAAAATCCTCCGAAATTATCCGTAACCTCAATTTCCTGACCTAAAACCATAGTAGCTAAAATAGTTGCTACATACGAACCGAATAAATCTGCACCCATACCAGCCACATCACCTACATTATCACCCACGTTATCGGCAATAGTCGCAGGATTACGAACATCATCTTCTGGGATTCCAGCTTCTACTTTACCCACTAAATCTGCACCAACGTCAGCCGCTTTGGTATAAATACCTCCACCTACACGAGCAAAAAGTGCAATTGATTCAGCTCCTAATGAAAAACCTGCCAAAACTTCAATGGCTGTTCTCATTTCAACTGATGTCAATGGCATGTCTTTGGCAAAAATATTGTAAAGTGCGATAAAAAGTCCACCAAGACCCAAAACTGCTAATCCAGCAACGCCCATTCCCATGACAGAACCGGCTGTAAAAGATACTTCTAAGGCTTTTGGTAAGGATGTACGAGCTGCCTGAGCCGTGCGAACATTGGCTTTCGTAGCGATTTTCATTCCGATATATCCCGCCAAAGCAGAAAGGAACGCTCCTAATAAAAAAGAAAAAGCAATAATTGGGGAAGAGTGAATTGGATGTTCGGCTGTACCTTTGTTTGAACCTAACCAAAACAATAAAATGGCAGTAGGAATAGCAAAATACGCTAAAACTTTCCATTCTGCTTTTAGAAATGCAATGGCACCATCGGCAATATAGCCAGAGAGTTTTTGCATATTGGCGTCTCCTGCGGGTTGTTTTGTTACCCAACTAAAACGCCACGCTGTGTACAGCAATCCGATGATACCAAAAACTGGCACTAAGTAAACGATGTTATTCATTTGTTTAAATTAAGGGTTTGATTTGTTTAATAGTCAGAAATAAAATTTTGAATTCGTAAGTATTAAATGGCTGAACTTTTTAAAGTAAAGATTGATGAACATAAAAAAAGGGGTTAATTCTTTTAAAAATCAACTCCAATCCATTTAATGAGAATGCAAATATACATTTTTAGGACGTTTAGTAAAAAATTATTGTCATAATAAAATCGGATTAGTTCAATTAAATAGTTAATTTATCATAAAATAAGAAAAAGGATTTTAATTAATGAAAGAGATTAAAGCAATCGTAGAAGCCTACCATAAAATAGATTTTACAAAAAATAAAGCGGCATTGGCAACGGTTGTGCGAGTGGAAGGGTCTTCTTACAGACGAACTGGTGCAAGAATGTTAATCGTGGATTCGGGAGAGTGGATTGGCGGAATAAGTGGTGGTTGTTTGGAAGGGGATGCTCTTAAAAAAGCCAAATTTGCAATGGTTCAAAATAAAGCCACAGTGGTTACTTATGACACTACTGATGACGACCCCTATCAAATTGGGGTGGGCCTGGGATGCAACGGAATTATTGATGTTTTACTGGCTCCATTAGATTCACAAAATATTAGTAATCAAGTACTTACGTTACAAAATTGCGTTGATAGTCGTCAGCCAAATATTATTATTACTGTTACAAATATAAAGGGGAATTTAAAAAAAATACAGCTCGGACAAGCTTATAAATATGATAGTGAAATTGATTTTTCGTTAAATTTTATCTCAGAAAACTTACTTATTGACATCAATAATTGTTTACAATCAGAGAAATCCAAAACAAAAATTTACCCATATCAGGATGGTGAAGTAACGGTATTTATAGAAGTAATTATTCCAACTACTCATTTGATTATATTCGGTGAGAATTATGACATTTATCCAATGGTGAAATTGGCAAAGGAGGTTGGTTGGAAGGTTTCGGTTATGTGCAATCCTTTAAAAGTTCACAAATTATTATTTGAATTAGCGGATAATGTACTGGAAAAAGATAAAAGTGAAGAGATTGAAATTGACCCTTATACTGTGGCGTTATTGATGGCTCATGATTATGAAACTGACTTCAAAAATATGCGTAACCTCCTGAAAACCAGCATTAAATTCATTGGAATGTTAGGACCTAAGAAAAGAACGGATAAAATGTTTTTGAAATTATCTGAAGAAGGAAATTCGGTTTTAGCCGAAGATTTGGCACGCATTGCCACACCCGTGGGTTTGGATATTGGAGCATCTAATCCAGAAGAAATCGCCATTTCAATCATTGCCGAAATTAAAACTTTTTTTACTGGAAGGACTGGACAACGTTTAAAGTTTCGAGAAGGAGCAATTTATGAGGAGTAATCTAAAATTTTCAATCACTTTTTAATAAACCTCCGTTGGTAATATTTTTCATCAATTTTAACATTCACGATATATAATCCCGAGACATAGTTTTGTGTATTTATTTCTAAATCATTATCACCAGCTAAACCATAAGTATCTGAATAATAGACTCTTCTACCTACAACATCAAATATTTCAATCAAAACGGGTTTGAAATCGAGGAGATTAAACCCCAAAGAAATTCTTTCTGTTGTTGGGTTTGGATATACATTTAATTCCTCACATTCAGCACAAATATTGATTGGTTTTATTTGGGTTTGCCTACTCGCATTTGCACAAGTAAAGTTAATTTTTGCATTTTCAATTAAATAACTGCTTTTCAGAATTTTGATTTTTAAACTATGTTCGCCATCTGAAAGTGGTGGTAATTTGAATGTAAATCCATGTTTTGCATTACCAAAAAATCGTTGAGATTCTGGATTTAAACTATCTGAAAGGGCAATTTTAATGGTTTTTCCTGCTAATTGTACTTCATATTTAACTGATTCAGAAATATTACTTTTATTGACAATCCAACCATAACCACCTTGACAATCAACCCTTTGTAATTGACCTTCATATTCAGAATTAACGCCTTCATCCGTACAAATAGGGAGTGTATCTTTAATGAAATCTTCCTCCATGATCACCTCCACGGGTTGTCCTCCATTTTTTGCTATGATGTCCTGCCAAATTGGTAAAACCTTACATCTCCCCGCTCCTATCACACATCCACCGTCGAAGAGAAATTCAGATAATTTAATGGTCATTTTTCCTTTAGGAGATACGGATATTGGTGTCTTATTATTCAACCATTTAACTTTAATTACCTCCACAAACTTTGAAGCATTTTCCAGAATTTCTATGACATTTTTCCCTTTCACGTTTGGGAAATAAGACACCATTTTAGCTCCATGACTAAAACATTGGTCAATTTGTTGGAATCCTGTATGGGCATAAACGGCTGATTCTGTTTGGTTTGGGACTAATTCTTTAATTTCAGCTTCATTCATTACCCATTTATTGGGCATATTACTACGAATTAAATCCATCGAAAAGCGGTGGTTATATCCCAACCCATCGTTCACTTTAATACCATCTGTTCCCTCGCCCAAATCTTGAAAAGCCATCGTTCCACGTCTGACCGCTAAATCATCGAAAACGGAACCATAATCATTTACAAACTTGAAAGGTCGACTCACTTTTACTGATTTCACCGTTTGAATAAATTCAGAACTAAACCGTTTTAACATAAAATGCCGAAAGTTGTACCAATCCCTACCATCCTGATTTTCAAATGAATACTGAAAATAAAAACTATATTTTGGATTAATTTCGTTAAAACTTTTAAGTCCGTTAAAATCACTTCCCCATGATTTTTTGAGTTGATTTAAGTCATTACAGTAACGTTTTCTAAGCCATACTCGATATGCTTCACGCATGGGTTGGGAATAATCGTACAATCCATCCCTCCCAGTATATCCGAAGGGATAGCCCAGTTCTTGTTCACCCGTTGTTGCTAAACTGACGTATAAAATATCTCCATTTTCTTGGTATTTTTTGTACCTTTCCATCACCTCTGAAGTAAAATTTTTCATGCGGGTAAGTGATGATGTACTCGCAAATGAGGTCATTCGACGTTTTCCAGGACCCGACTGTGCAAAATCATAACGACCTTCGCCATCAACCATTAATTCATTATCGTTAAAATTGGAACACCATTGACTTTTATCATCTCCGCACCAACCATCAACCCAAACACGAAGTCCAATTTTCATGCCCAATTCCGATGCCTTTTTTATCTGATTATCTACTTGAATCCAAGGATTTAGCGTACCAGCTCTATACACTTTCACATAATCCCAAAGTATAGCAATATTGACGGCATTAAAGCCTAATTTATGGGCTTTTTCTATTTCTTTTACGCCTAAATTATCGTCCTTTTCATCAATGTTCACTAAAACCAGAGCTAAATACCGTTGATTATCTTGTGCTGTAAGTTCTTGATAATTAAATAGATAAAAAAATAGTGACAATAAAATTACAAAAAATGGCGTATTTGATACGTCACGAAATAAAAACTTTAAACGAAAAATATATTTATAATTCATATTTTAATTTTTATTTTTTTTGTAGAAAAATGTATAGATTTGACCTACTAAATTTCATGATTTTAAATATATATTTTTCGAATGCTATGGTCGAATAAAACGAAATTTTGCTTAGTAGCCTTTTTCCAAATCCACGATATTCAATAATTCTTCTCCCTTTTCAAATCGTTCCAAATTCTCCAAAAAGAATTTCACTTTTCCCGAACTTTCTTCCATCCAACCACCCGATGAATGTTGGGTTAAAAGAACATTTTTCATCTCCCAAAATACGCTATTTGATGGAAGCGGCTCTGTTTCTGTAACGTCTAAGACTGCTCCCATGATGCGATTTGCTTGTAAAATTTCTATTAAAGCCTTTTCATCAACGTTCGTTCCTCTGCCAACATTGACAAAAAGAGCGGTTGGTTTTAACATTTCTAAATATACTTTACTAATTAATCCTTTTGTTTCGGATGTATCGGGCAACGTACTTATCAAAATGTCCGTTTCGGGTAAATAATCCGTAATTTGACCAATCGTTTTTGAATTCAAAACAGTAGTATCACATTCAAATCCAGACAATAACTGTTTAGTTTTCAGGCCAATAGCTCCACTACCAAGAATTAGCACTTTAGCTTTGTGAAGTAGATGTAACGTTTCACGAATTAGCGTTCCTACCCATTGCTTTTGCGTTTGTAGCCGAGCAAGTTCATCTATTTTACGATAAACTGCCAAAATTCCTGCCACAGTAGTTTCTGCCACTGATTGTCCGAAATATCCTTTTAGATTTGTTAATTTGAATTGATAATCAATTAATTGCTGGTATGGATCAAGTCCAGCACTATTAAGTTGAAGCCAAGCTAATTTGGTGGTTTCATTTGCCCAGTCCAAAGGTGGATTTCCATAACAAACATCTGAATCTAAAAATTGTGCTTTTTGATTTTCAGACGATAATTCGTCTTTTATAACAACTTCATGTTTGGGACTTAATGCCACTTTAAATGCTTGAATTTCAGTATTTTGAAATTTTGTGTGAATGTAAATTTTCATTTTGTTGGATTATTTAACGGCTTTTGAACAATTTCATTCTGGGTAAAAACCGCCGATAGTGTTTTTATTTTGTCAGTAATCAAATCCTTCTTTTGTGTAAGTATGACAACAAAAGCCTTTTTTCTGTCAATCTGTCATAAAAAAAGCTTAAATAATCTACTGGCATTAAGATTGTTGAAATTAAGGAAAATTAGATTAAAAACTTATTCAAATAATAAATTAATAAATAAAATGGGAAAAATTATCGGTATTGACTTAGGAACAACCAACTCTTGCGTAGCCGTAATGGAAGGGAACGAGCCAGTCGTAATCGCTAACTCAGAAGGTCGTCGTACAACACCTTCAATCGTGGCATTTTTAGATAATGGCAACGGAGAACGTAAAGTAGGAGATGCTGCCAAACGTCAGGCTATCACGAATCCTAAAAATACAGTTTCTTCAATCAAACGTTTCATGGGAAAACGTTATACTGAGGTTGGAAGCGAACTTAAAACGATTGCTTACACTGTTGAGCAAGGTTCAAATGATACTCCACGAGTTCGCATTGGCGACCGTCTTTATACACCTCAAGAAATTTCAGCGCAGATTCTTACGAAAATGAAGCAGACTGCCGAGGATTATCTTGGACAAACTGTTACAGAAGCTGTTATTACTGTGCCAGCTTATTTCAACGATGCAGAACGTCAAGCTACGAAAGAAGCAGGACAAATTGCAGGATTAGAAGTAAAACGTATCATCAACGAGCCAACTGCCGCAGCTTTAGCATACGGATTGGATAAAGGTGGTAAAGACATGAAAATTGCCGTTTTTGACTTAGGTGGCGGTACTTTCGACGTTTCAGTTTTGGAATTAGGTGATGGTGTTTTTGAAGTAAAATCAACTGATGGCGATACGCATTTAGGTGGTGATGACTTTGACCAAGTTATTATTGAGTGGTTAGCAGGTGAATTTAAAAATGACGAAGGTATTGACTTACGCAGAGATGCTATGGCTCTTCAACGTTTGAAGGAAGCGGCTGAAAAAGCGAAAGTTGAATTATCTTCGAGTGCTTCAACGGAAATCAATTTGCCGTACATTTTCCCTGTGGACGGTATGCCAAAGCACTTAGTTCGTACTTTAAGCCGTGCAAAATTTGAACAATTAGCAGATACATTGTTCCAACGTATGATGGAGCCATGTAAGCGTGCGATGAAAAACTCAGGATTTAGCTTTGCCGATATTGACGAAGTTATTTTAGTAGGTGGTTCAACCCGTATTCCGAAAGTTGTAGAAGAAGTTGAAAAATTCTTTGGTAAAAAACCTTCAAAAGGCGTTAATCCTGACGAAGCTGTGGCACTTGGTGCGGCAATTCAAGGTGGCGTTTTGACGGGTGAAGTGAAAGACGTTCTTTTATTAGACGTTATTCCTTTATCATTAGGAATTGAAACAATGGGTGGTGTTTTCACAAAATTGATTGAGTCAAACACAACCATTCCTACTAAAAAATCTGAAACATTCTCAACTGCATCTGACAATCAGCCTTCGGTTGAATTAGTTGTTTTGCAAGGAGAACGTCCATTGGCAGCACAAAATCGTTCTTTGGGACGTTTTCATTTAGATGGTATTCCACCAGCACCACGTGGCGTTCCACAGGTTGAAGTAACTTTTGATATTGATGCGAACGGAATCCTCCACGTATCGGCAAAAGATAAAGGAACAGGAAAAGAAAGCAATATCCGTATTGAAGCATCAAGCGGTTTGACTGATGCTGAAATCGAAAGAATGCGTCAAGAAGCGAAAGCCAACGAAGCAGAAGATAAAGCTGAACGTGAGAAAATTGAAAAAGTCAACCAAGCTGATTCATTGATTTTCCAAACGGAAAAACAATTGAAAGAATACGGCGAGAAATTATCGGAAGTTAATAAATCTGCCATCGAAAATGCTTTGACAGGCTTACGTTCTGCTCATGCATCACGTGAATCAGGAGCAATTGATACTGCTTTGGAAGCCTTGAACAACGCTTGGGCTGCAGCTTCACAAGAGATGTATGCACAAGGCGGACAACCTGGACAACCAACTGGTGACGCTGGACAACCGGCTGATGCTGGGAATAACTCACAGGCGGAAGATGTGCCTTTTGAGGAGGTTAAGTAAGAAATGTTGAAAATCTTCAACTATTTTAATACAGTAGACAGATATAAATAAAAATTCCAAATTTGGAATGTATACCCTAAGCATACGGCTTTCGGAAACAGATTAAAGGTACTATAAAATCTCCTTTTAGGAATTCTTTCATTACTGAAAGGAGATTTTGTAGTGCCTTTTTGTTTGGGAAACTCATTGAATTAAATTGAAAAAAACAAAAAAATTAGAATGAAAAGAAAAACATTTTTAGAATTGGGCATTAAATCTCAGGATTGTAATGAGTGCAAAAGTGATAGTTGTTTTAATACAGCTACATCAAAAAGTGATAATGAAGATTATCATATTCATATTTCAATGTTAGATATGAATAAAAAGTACAGTGTGAATGTTTGTAAAGAAAGTAATACAAGCGGTAACGATAATGAATACGACTTCAGAAGCGAAGAAGAAACAGTTCAATTTTTAGATTCAAATTTTCACAACTTCAAGTGTTTTTAATGAATAATCATGCGAATTTTTATAGAAAAAATATTACCAAAGATTTTATCTTATTCAGAAAAATTAGATAAATTGACAATTCTCATTGATGAGCCTTGGGTTGTAAATGATGACAGTCAAAAATTTACAAAATTCATTTTCCGAAAAGACAATTCTCTGTTAATTTCAGATAATGGAAGTGTTACATTAGGAAAATGGGATTTACTTAACAAAGCAAATTCAATACTTTTAGAATTTAATAATTCTTTAAAGCTATATAATCACGGTTTTCTTGACGAAGCCGTTTTAATTTTAAAAATTGATGGTGGCTCAGAATACTTTGTTTTGGTAAATCAAAATAAAATTCCAAATTTGGATTTAGAAAATTATCTTGAAAGTAAATATGTCAATAAACAAGAAGGAATTAACTATCGAACAAAACATAGCTTAACACCCAAAAGTAGAGCAAAAATCAATTCTGACAAAGGAGAGATAATAATTGAATACTTTTCAAGCCCTGATATGCCAAGTAAAGGAGATTTTGTATTACAAAATGGCAAAAATGCACCTAATGGTAAGTATAAAATTGATTCAATGTTTTTTATTCACGTTTTTAATGGTGAGATTGAAAAAACATCAATGTTTTGATGTCCTTATATTTTATACCGCTCCCGCAATAGCTCGGCTCTTACCGAGTTACATTTATCAAAAAGCCCTCTGGGCGTAATGTGAAAGCAAAAAAGTTAGATTTAGGAATTATCAGTGTCTTTACTGACAACAACAAGGTTAGCATCGTTTATCGAAATTTATTACAAAAAGTTTCTCAGAGATTATTCTGAGGAACTTTTTGCATTTATTAAGAAAATAAAG
>JACMRQ010000145.1 GCA_014376355.1 Arcicella sp.
ACCGTCACGGTTCATTCGCCAGGCGTTTCATTACTGCTTTACAATACTTCCACCGTTGGGGTTTCTCCCAATAATTTGACGCCAGGTTTTTATTTCTGGAATGGTACTAAATGGCAGTCTCTAAGTGGTGCAAGGTCATTTTTGGAAACATTCGTGGAATTTTATGCCCTCATGCCTGGCGATAATACAGCCACCGTTGCCCCAGGTACCCCCATAAGTTTCCCACAAAATGGTCCAACCAGTGGAACCATTATTCGGTCAAGTACAACGCCAACGAGTCAATTTGTATTGCCCGCCATCGGTACCTATTCGATCACTTGGCAAGTAAGTATTGCCGAAGCGGGGCAACTCGTGTTGGTAGTCAATGGTGTAGAAGTAGCTCGAACTTTGGTTGGTCGTGCCACGGGAACTACCCAAATTATTGGGAACACGCTTCTTACTACCTCAACATTGAACACGATTGTAAGCATTAATAATCCGACAGGAAACCCCGTTGCCCTTACCGTGAGTCCAATTGCAGGAGGAACACGAGCGGTTTCAGCTTCAATTATTATCAAGCGTATACAATAATCTGTTTTACATCATTTTAAACATTTTTTATGAAAACATATCAACAAAAAGGGAAGGATACGCTTCTGATCCTCAATCAAAGAACGGTAAAAAAAATATTGATTAATAATGTCATTCTCTTGAAGGGCAACATCAATTATACTACTTTTTACTTGGAACACGGAGTGGAGAGAGTGGTGGCACGTACCTTGAAATTCTTCGAGCCTTTTCTGGAGACGCACGGTTTTTTAAGGGTGCATCGGGCCTTTATGATTAATCCCAATTTCGTAAAAGAATATAATCATGAGCAAGAATTTCTAACCATGTCAAATGGACAGAAAGCAATTATTTCCAGAAGACGTAAACACACGTTAAAAGGTTTTGTGGAATGATTTTAAAGGTAACCTTACTATTATTATAGAGGGCTGGAATCACCATTTGGGCCAAATCTAAACTAAATCTTGTAATTGAGGTTTTCATAATAATTTGCCGAAAATATACGGTTTCCAACGACAGCGGTGGCCGCTATCTTATTCGTTTTTCTTAAAGTTAGTCATTGCAACCAAAAGAGGCCAAATCGGAATTAAGGTCTTATTGAGCCCTATACGTTGATTTTGTAGACCTCCTTGGGTAAAACGTACTTCTTTTGATTTTAACCAAAAAAACTGTCCAAATATTGATATATTGGATAATCCGATAGTAATTGGTTCTTCGTCAATTTTGGTGAAAAGTATTTAATAATGCAATTTTAGAAAATAAATTCTCATAAAAATATGCCAATTTAGAAATAAAAAGGAAACACGAGGATTTAAACATCTACAATTTTATGGGAGTAATAATCTTTCACCAAAATTGACGAAGAACCAATTTCACCGCAATACTCAATTGTTAACAAACGGTATGTATTTCATTCCTATATTTAGTATTACATTTCTGGTATATCATTGTCTATTATAGTTTGTAACTCAAGTCTTGTTGGATTTTGAATTTTAGTTAATTGTAATGCTTGGTTTTTTAAGATTTGTTCGTATAAATTTCTGATAAACCTTGCGTTACTATTAACTTCCTTTTCACCATATTTTTCTTCCATTAAGTATTGAAGTTTAACAAGTGCAGCATCTGAAATAGTATGCTCGTCCTTGCCAATCATAAATTTAAGTATTTCTATTAGGTCAGGTGTTGTATAATCTTCAAAGAAAATATATGTTGAAAACCGAGATTGTAAACCTGGGTTTGAGTTAATAAATGTCTTCATTTCATTAGGATAGCCCGCAACGATAACAATTGTTCTTTCTCTATTATCTTCCATTAATTTAAGTAGTGTTTGAACTGCTTCTGAACCAAAATCATTTGTTCCTGCATAAGTTGTTAAAGAATATGCTTCATCAATGAAAAGTATTCCTCCATCAGCCTCTTTGAATTTTTTTTCTACCAGTGGAGCAGTATGCCCAATATATTGTCCGATTAGGTCTTTTCTACTTGTTTCTACTACGTGTCCATTTTCCAACAGGTTAAGAGATTTATAAATTTGTCCAACTAATCTTGCAACAGTTGTTTTTCCAGTACCTGGATTACCAACAAAAACCATATGTAAACTGCTTGGTGTAACAGGAAGTCCTAATTCAATTTTTTTCTTTCTAATTTTCGCAAGTGCTGTAAGTGCTTTTATTTCATCTTTAATGTTTCTTAATCCGATTAACATTTCAAGTTCATAAATAGCATCGCTTATTTTTTCATCTTCCTCTTTTTTGAAATCGTTAATATTTATAGTTCCCCTCAAAATTTCTTGATATTCTTTTGTAATTCTATTACGATTTTTAGAACCACTCCATTCTTTTTCTTCCAAAAACATAGCATCATTGGAATATTGCAACATATTAGAAAGATCTAAGCCAAAGTAACCCACTTGCTTTTCAAAGAATGAAATGTTTTGTCGCATGATTTTGAAAATATCATCAACTTGATTATTCGTTAAGTTATATTTCAATACTTGCTTTGTTACCGCTTCCATATTAACTTTAAGAGGGTATTTATCAAAATGCTATTTTATTAATTTTGTTATTTCTATCATTGTCATTGATGTCTTTTATTTATTTACATTTTTCATTTCGTCTTGCATTATCTTATAATTTCTAAATGTACCCAACTGAATATATTTTCAACAAAATTATCAGAATTACTGTAAAATACTAATCTTTAAATAAAACCTTAAATCTGAATGATTTACAGGTATTTTAAGAAAAGTTAAATCTAAAATAGGAATATTGTGCCTATAATTGGGAATATTGTTGTGCCTACATTTCTTCATCATCTTGATTCAATCGTTCTGTAAATTGCTGAACAGTTGGTAAGGCCTGCTGAATCAGTGTAGGGAGTTGCGTGTAAGTATATTCGCTAACACCCATTGGTTTATTAGTATCGTGCAAGGCAAAATCCACCACCACATCATTTTTAGTTTTACAAAGCAAAATTCCAATGGAAGGTTTA
>JACMRQ010000002.1 GCA_014376355.1 Arcicella sp.
AAAAAATATGGAATAAATGCTGTGAAAGTCATGCAACTAACTGATAATCAGATAAATCTTAAAGAATTATTAGCACCTAATCATCCATTTATTAAGGCAGAAGTTTTGTATGCAATTCATGAAGAAATGGCCACTACGATTGATGATGTTTTGGAAAGAAGACTTGGTTTGAAATTGAGAGATGAAGTAGCATCAAAAGCCGTTGAGCCTTATGTGGAGGAGATTTTGCTTATGAATAAGATAAAAATTTAAACACGAATTAAATGGATTTGACATAGATTAATTAAATTTTATCTGTGTCAAATCCCTTCAAAAAAGAAAAGCAATTTTAATATCAAATTATTTCTATTCGTTCTATGCTCATTCAAAAATCTGTATTATTTAGCTTCGTATAAATTAATTGAAAATATTTATATCAGACAAAAGATAAGTTGCTTACTCATTTGATTATTTCTTCTCATTGCGACATCTATCGGAACAGTATTTTACTTGTTCCCAAACCTTCTCCCATTTCTTTCGCCAAGTGAAGGGTCGCCCGCAGGTTACGCATATTTTGGTTGGCAAGTCAGATTTCTTTTTTGTTTTCATTGTAATACAACTATCAAACCTAAAAACTTGTTATTTTAGCAAAAAAATTATCATAAATATGCAAGAACTATTAAAAAATTACCCAACGATTATTACTCAGACTGTCCAATGGGGCGATATGGATGTTGCTCAACACATCAATAATATTGTTTATTTGCGCTATTTTGAGAATGCTCGCATTGAATTTTTCAATCAAATTGGATTCATGGATTTTATAGGTAACGTTGGTATTGGCCCTATTTTGGCAGAAGTGACTTGTCAGTATAAAGTCCCGTTAACTTTTCCCGATACTATCAAAATTACCGCTCGAATAGTACCTGATTCTTTTACTGATTATGGTTTTATAATGCAACATTTAGTTTTCAGCGAAAAACTCCAGAGAATTGCTGCCGAAGGAACATCTCGTATTGTTTGTTATAATTATAATTCTAGACAAAAAACCCTAATTACAAGTGAGTTACGAGAAAAAATGAATATTTAAAATTAAATCACAAACTCGCTTCGCTCAAGCAGTGGGATTTCGCAAAGAGCTTACTATTCATCTTGTAAATCATAAATTTTCAGCAATTTACAAATTAAAACACCTTCTAAGCATAATTTTATAGTTGCATGAAGACAAAAAGAGGGCTAAAATTAATTTTAGCCCTCTTTTCAATATTTTTAAAAAAACTTAAACCAACTCTGCAATTACTGTTTCTCCGCCCACTGGTTTATCATCTAATTTTACAAAAATCTTTGCATTTAAAGGTAAATAAATATCAATTCTTGAACCGAATTTAATAAAACCAAACTCTTTTCCTTGCTCAACTGCCGTTCCAACTTCTACGTACCAACAAATTCTACGAGCCATAGCTCCTGCCACTTGTCTAAAGAGTACTTCCGTTCCGTTGGCATGTTTGGTCACAATGGTTGTTCTTTCATTATCCGTACTTGATTTTGGATGCCAAGCTACTAAGAATTTCCCAGGATGATATTTAAAGTAAGCGATAATCCCTGAAATAGGATTGAAATTAATATGCACATTAATCGGTGACATAAAAATTGATACCTGACGGCGAGCATCTTTAAAATATTCTGTCTCGATAACTTCCTCAATCACAACCACTTTGCCGTCTGCAGGAGCGATAATATATTTTGGATTTTGAACCGTTGTACGTTTGGGTACACGAAAGAATTGAAGCACGATTACTGCTAAAATCATACTTAAAACTATTACAATTTTACGAAGCGTATCATTTTCTGGAAAAAAATAAGCTGTTGCACCGTTCAGAAGTATCAAAAATAGGGTGGTTACCAAGATAGTTCCTTTGCTTTCTCTATGAATCGTCATTGTTTTTTTAGGATATTATTTTGACAAAGTTACGTAAAATCTCTGAATTTTGAATTTCTTTCCACTAAACGCAACCATTTACTAACATTGTCCGTATTTTGATTAATTATTGATAGTGCAACTCGGAGAAATAGTTTAATTTTAGCCACAGTACCATCAAAATGCCCATTACGATAGATCGAAATAATACACTCGAAGCCCTGCTGGAAGGTTGCCGAATTGGCAATCCAAAAAGCCAAGAATTGCTTTACAGGCAATTTTATGGCTATGCTATGAGTGTGTGCTTGCGTTATACTCGAACCCGAGATGAGGCTGTCGAGATTGTTAATGATGGTTTTATTAAGGTTTTTAACCATATTGAAAAAGTAGATTTAACGAAATCTTTTAAAAATTGGTTACGGAGAATAATGGTTAATACGGCTTTGGATTACTATCGCCAAAATCACAAACATTATAATCATGAGGACATTCAAGAAAGTGAATATTTAATAAGCGATAGTAAGGACGCTTCCTCAAATTTATCTTATGAAGAACTTTTAGGATTTGTTCATAAACTTTCGCCCGCTTATAGAACCGTTTTTAATCTTTTTGTGATTGATGGCTATTCGCACGATGAGATTGGAGATATGTTGGGAATTTCAACGGGTACATCAAAATCAAATTTGGCAAGGGCTCGGATTAATTTAAGAGAAATGTTGAGTAAGGAATAATTAAATAGGCAGTTTGCAGGTAAATGGTAATTTGAGTTATCAAGGTGGACTACTAATTAATTTTACTAAAAATTAGTTAGAACCCATTAACAAGTAATAAATATAAAAAATAAAATGTCAGAAAAGTGGTGGGATATGTCCGATGATGAACTGGATGACCTTGTCAGAGATGCCTCTGATAAGGTTAATATCCCGTTTGATTCGTCATCGTTCGATAAACTCAGACATAAAATGGATTCACAACGCCAACCTGAAGTTCCAAAAGGATTCAAAAAGAGGTGGTTGTTACTTTTGGCTGGGCTAATTTTATTGGTTGGGGTGGGATTGGTGTATCGTTTTAGCGATAAAAAAAGAGATTTAAATGAAAATAATTTAAGGGAAACTGTAGGAAATATTGATAATAAAAACGCTTTAGTTCTCTTAGAATCAAACAAAAAAGGAGAAATCAATAATAAATCAACACTCTTAAAACCAGAAATTTCGAGCGTACAAAATGATAAGGCAATTGAAGAATTAAACTCATTTTTACCTATGGATAAACAGACAAATAATGAGGTAGTAGTAAGGAAAGCTGAATTATCGTCTGTCAATATTATTGAAAGGCACAGTCAGGCAATAGCAACTCAGAAAATTAATGAGAAAAAAATAATCGAAAAATCAAAATCTTTATGGTCTTTACAGATACCTAAAACAGCGAATTTTGAACATTCGTCTTTAGGCACAAATGGAAAAAACAATCAGACAAGGGCAGAAAAAATCACTAATCTATTGATAAATAATGCCCAAGTAAAAATAAGCAAAAATACTTCTGATAATTTTAATACTTCTGATAATCAATTAATTACAAAAAATGAATCAACAAATTACAAGGAAGTAAAAGATAAAAATTATTCTTCAAACCCGATTGTAATAGAGCAAATTAAGCTACCAATTATTGAAAATTTACCCATAATTCAAGAGAAAACAGTGGATAAAGAAACCGTGGATAGAATAAATTTTTACAATGTGAATCCCTTAAAAAGTAAAGATTCAAAATTACTATTAACAGACGTACATACAGAATTACCTGATTTCGTGGATAGTCTTCCGAGAATGATAAAACCTATAAAATTATCAAAATTTGGGCTTCGTTTAGTTTTATCCCCTGATTTTAATTCTCTTGAAAATTTGGGAACATCTACTTTGGGTGGAACTGTGGGATTTTTATTTGAATATAAATTTAGTAAGAAATTAATCTTACAGACGGGAATTACTTACTCAGATAAAAAATATGTAGGCAGTTTCGATGATTATCATAATTGGACAGACTGGAAAGTTTATCATCCTTCAAAACCAACCGAGGTTGACGGAGGATGTAAAATTATAGATATTCCTTTTAATTTGAGAGTAAATTTATTTCAAAAACCTAAGCAAATATGGTTCATAAGTTCGGGAATTTCTTCGTATTTATTGACCAAAGAAAGTTATACTTATATTTATAATTGGACACCTTCAAAAACTGCCGATTGGAATGACAATACAAAATATTACTGGAGTGTACTAAATTTTTCGGTGGGATTTGATAGACAAATTTCTAAGCATTTCAGCTTACAAATTGAACCTTATTTGAAGACTCCATTAAAATCGGTTGGGCGAGGTGGTGTAAACTTGTACAGTAGCGGAGTACTATTTTCAACAAAATATGAGTTTTGACATTTAATACTCATGTTAATTAATTCTCAAAACCATAGATTCCAAGGTCAAGCCCGGACCGAAAGCACAACTTAGAATATTTTTATTTTTGTCTGATTCTGAAGTACTTTTCAAAATTTCATTTAGTACAAAAAGGACGGTGCAAGACGACATATTTCCGTAATTTTTTAGCACTTCGTAAGAATATTTATTATCCTCTTTGGTAATCTCCAAAGCCGTTTCAATCGCTTCCAAAATTGCCTTTCCTCCTGGGTGCATGGCGTATAAATTAATATCTTGATTAGTCATTCCAGCATTTTCTAACAACCTATCAATCAATGACTTAATTCCTGTTTTTACTAATTTCGGAATGTAAGAGGTCAAGGTCATTTCAAAACCAAAATCAGCCACTTTCCAAGCCATGTCTTGCTTACCTTCAAAGTATAAATCACAGAAAAATGAACGCATTTCAAGGCTCTTTTCTTGTGCTTCCGATTCGATTAATACAGCCGCAGCACCGTCAGCAAAAAGAGCATTGGATAATAAAAAATCCTCATCCATTTTTTTCTGAAAATGCAGTGTACATAATTCTACTGAAACCAGTAAAACCTTCGCCTTAGAGTCTGCTTTGCAAATAATATCCGCCATTTTTAATCCATTGAAAGCTCCATAACAGCCCATAAAATTGATGGCAGTTCGTTGGATGGTAGTATTTAATCCTAATTCAGCAATGATTTCAATGTCCAATCCTGGAGCATACATACCCGTGCAACTAACTGTGATTATATGCGTAATTCCTTTGTTTGGAATATCTTGATTTAGATTTTCAATAGCCTCTAAACAAAGTGGTAAAGCATACTCTTGATAAGCAATCATTCGTTGAGAAATACTTGGAAATGGCTCTAAATCAACACTTTGCGGATAAAATTGATATTCTGAAAAAGTTTTTCCATAATCTGTTAAAACTGAATATCTTTGAGCAATTTTGGTAGTACGGTATAAAGCAATAAGTCTTCTTTGATCATAGTCATTCATTTGCAAAGCCGAAGCCATAAAATCCGCAATTTGCATTTGAGGAAAACAATTTTGGGGAACGGCTGTGCCAATAGCGGTAATAAAACTCATGTCGAACTTGGGTTGATAATAAGTTATTGATAATTAAAAAAGTATGCCACCATTATAAATTAATATACGAAGAAAGCCCTTCAATAGTTGTAATATAATCATTTAGCTAAATTATCAGCTAAATAATTTGTCATTTTTTCAACTAATCTTCCATGAGTGGCTTCTAAAATAATTAATTCAGCATTTTTAAGTCGTTTTGTGAGGGGGAAAACATGATTAATAGTAAGTAATTTATCATGTTTTCCTATAAATACTTTCACGATAATTCCTTGATTATTAATTAGTTGAGCTATTTTTTTTATATCAAATTTTAAATACCGAAAACCTATCCATGATTTATACAATTGTTCATACTTTACGGGCGTGTCCACCATTATTTTGGCAAATTTCAATACACTTTCATGCACAATGCCCATGCGTACGAGAAAATCCGCAAAACCATGAAATTTATGGTTATTTTCAAGCATTTTTATAAAAATATTACGAGTAAAATTAAATCGAGTAGCTCCAGCATAAAACAGATTTTTTGTAACGCCATCGGGGGCTAAAAGATAGATGTTTTCAATTTTCTGAGAAAATGCTTCAATAGTTGCCAAAGCGAATCGTCCTCCCATACTAAAACTAATTATGGAGAATTTCTGAATTTGATTTTCTTGTAAGAATTTATCTATATATTCTTTCCAGACTTCTTTGGTAATTGTTGTTTCATTTAATCTACTTTTCCCATGAAAAGGCAAGTCAAAAAGATAAGTAGTATATTGGTTATCAAAGGTTTGAGCGAATTTTTGGAAACATGAAAAATCCTGCCCCATTCCATGAAAGGCGAGCAGGATTTTATCAGATTTTCCTATTTTTTGGTAATGTAAGTTCATAAATAGCTGTCGGCTTTTGGCAAAATAAGTCTTAATTTATTTTGCCGAAAGCCATAAAATTAATGTCCTTTACCACCATCTTTCACTACTTCTTTATCAAAGTCAATGCCTTGTTTACGCAATACGCCTTGAACAATAATTCCAAAAACGAATAAATACGCAAAACAAGCGGCGGCTAATAAATAAGAATGCTGAATTCCATAAGAATCGGATAACTTTCCTTGAACTACTGGAATAATTGAACCTCCCAGAATCATCATAATCAAAAATGCCGCTCCTTGATTGGTAAACTTGCCTAAACCTGCCGTTCCTAAAGAGAAAATACTTGGCCATAAAACCGAGCAGAATAATCCACCTGATATCAAAGAAAATAAGGCAACTTTACCCGTAGTCATTACACCAATGATGGTCATGATTGCTCCTAAAGCCGTAAAAATTAATAATAAACGAACAGGTTTCTCCTTGCTCGCATAATACGCCAAAATCATTACGCTTATACAAGCAGCATAAGGCAATAAATCTCCCACATAGCCACTGTATAACGAGTTGACGAGTAGAATAATAGCAAATGCCACAAAGGGGACAATCAAAATTAGTATGTTTTTGAGGGCTTTTGGTGGATTAAAAATATTGATTGAAGCCGTCCAACGACCAATCATCATACTTCCCCAAAATAGAGATATATATTTTGAGATTTCAGAGGCATCTAATTTTTCAGTTTGTTTAAGATATTCACCCAAATTTGAACCAATCGTTACTTCCACACCCACATATACGAAAATGGCGGTCATTCCTAAAATGGCTTGCGGATAACTCAATACTGATTTAGCATTTTCAATCGCTCCTGATTTAGTTACAACTGAATAAATCAAATAACCGACCATTAAAATAACCATCAAAATGAAAGTGAAAATAATGGCTGTTTCAATAGAAAAAGCAACGGCAACCCCTACGCAAAGAATCAGAAATGCAAGCGGTAAGCCAATTACTACATTACTTACCTGAACATCCTCCTCATTTTTAATTCTTGGTAATTTAGAACGCCAGAAATATAAAGCCATTAAGGCAAAAAGAACTCCTAAACATAAATAAGGTATCTTTACGTCTTCAATCGAAGCATTGGCAGCAGCATCTTTAGCAATTGACCCAAAAATGGCGTACGACACCAAAGCAGGACCAATTGTGCCACCTAAATTATTGACAGCACCCCCCAAATTAATCCGTTGAGCTCCTGTTTCGGGAGGACCGAGGGCAATCATAAAGGGCTGAGTGGCAGTTTGTTGTAGAGAAAACCCAAGACCTACAATAAATAAACCAGCTAATAATAAAGGATAAGAAGCTGTTTGAGCAGCTGGATAAAACAATAATGTTCCGACTGCCGAAATTAAAAGACCAATTACAATTCCATTTTTATAACCAATTTTGTTCAAAATATCTCCTTTCATAATACGAGAAAAAATGAGATAAAGCACTGAACCGATGAAATAGGCAGCATAAAATGCAAAATCAACTAATTGAGCTTGTGTTTGAGTAAGCGAAAATTTATCTTTAAATAGTGGAATTAATATCCCATTGGATGCCGCTATAAAACTCCAAAAGAACCATACGGTCATCAGAGTATAGAGGGATGATTGATTACTTTTAGTTGATTCTTGTATCATGAAAAATAAAATTTTAGGGGTTTGGTTTCGAATTTTAATTCAAATCTAACATTTTTCAAAGTAAAAATTGTCCATTTCTTTGATTTGTTATTTAAGGTTAATTATAGCTTATCGGTAATTAATTGCTTGAATATCAGTCAATTAATTGAATATCAAGGAGTTAATTAAGGTAAAATTTTAAATATTTTGGGTAAAAATCAAGCAAAAAAATCTTTGAATATTTGATAGAACTAATTATCAAAAACGAGTAATCAAAATATGCCTTTAGAACAAACATTTCGCTGGTTCGGAACAAATGACCCCGTGCCATTAACTCATATACGTCAGGCGGGAGCAACTGGAATCGTTACCGCCCTTCATCATCTTCCAAACGGAGTGATTTGGAGTCTCGATGAAATTCAAAAACGTAAAATTGAAATTGAAGCCGCTGGACTAAAATTCTCGGTAGTCGAGAGCGTACCCGTACATGAAGACATCAAAAAAAGGTCGGGGAATTACCGTCAATTTATCGAAAATTATAAGACTTCTCTTTTGAACTTGGGTAAAGCAGGAATTGATACGGTTTGCTATAATTTCATGCCCGTTTTAGATTGGACTCGTACTGATTTGGACTTTCCACTTCCCGATGGTTCAACTGCCCTTCGTTTTGATGCAACGGAGTTTGCAGCTTTTGAAATTCATATTCTGAAAAGACCAAATGCTGAAGAAAATTACACAGAACTTCAATTATCTAAAGCAAAACAATGGTTCGTAAACTCATCAGAATCGGCTAAAAATAAGTTAATTCGCAATATTATTGCAGGTTTACCAGGAAGTGAAGAGAGTTTTACGGTTGAAGAATTTGCGACGGTTTTGCGGGGATATGAAGGCATTGGAGACAATGAATTACGTAATAATCTTTACGATTTTCTTCGTGAAATTACGCCCATTGCCGAAGAAGCAGGAATCAATTTAGCCATTCATCCAGATGACCCACCTTATCCTATTTTGGGTTTGCCACGAGTGGTAAGTACAGAATCAGATGCTAAAAAAATCTTACAGGCCTACGAAAGTCCAAATAATGGACTGTGTTTTTGTACGGGAAGTTATGGCGTACGTCCTGACAATGATTTAGTCGGAATGGTTGAACGCATGGGCAATAGAATTAATTTTATCCATTTAAGAGCCACAAAACGAGATGACGAAGGAAACTTTCACGAAGCAGACCATTTAGATGGCGATGTGGATATGTATGGCGTGATGAAAGCGTTGGTTTTAGAACAAAAAAGTAGAATTTTAACTGGTAGAAAAGATTACCGATTACCTTTTCGTCCTGATCACGGACATAGAATGTTAGATGACCTTAATCCAGAGAAAAAAACAAATCCAGGTTATACTGCCATCGGTCGTTTGCGAGGTTTAGCAGAATTGCGAGGGTTGGAATTAGGAATTACGAGAGGATTGTAAGAATAAAATCTTGTATTAGATTTACTATAATAATATATTGAAAGGGACAAGGCATTCATTGCTTTGTCCCTTTTTCATGTTACTTTGTTTCTACTACAACTAAACATCAAACTAATCAGTTTAAAATCAAACAATTACACAATAAAACGCTATTTTTACAGTTCAAAAATCATAAGATTAAACCTACTTAGAAATCATCTATCTTATCGCCCCATAATATTACTAAATCATCATGAAAAAGCATATTTACAGAAGTATTATATTGGCAATCAGCGGCTTACTGATTATTACAGCTTGTTCAAAAAAAATGGTTGAACCTGTTGAACCTGTTAATAATATTTCAAGTTTTAGTCTGATGCAAGACAAAATTTTTACGTCTTCTTGTGCCATTTCTGGTTGCCATGCTTCCAATACTGATGCTACTTTCAGACAACATGGTTTGATTTTAGAAAAATCAGTTGCTTACGAAAGTTTAGTGGGTATTACGCCAGTAAATGAACTTTCCAAGGCGGATGGACATTTGCGAGTAAAAGCCTTTAAATCGCTGGAAAGTCTGTTATATCACAAATTAAATTGGGATGTCGCTCATCATGGAGGCAAACAATATGGTTTGCCTATGCCTTTGGGAAAGGCGGCTTTGAGCGTTGGACAAATTGAGTTCGTTCGCCGCTGGATTGAAGCGGGAGCTCCTAAAACAGGTGAAGTTGCCGATGCTAAATTATTAGATGATAAAACTCCGAGCGTTTCCACAACCGATGATTTTAAGCCCATGAATTCACCACAAACCGAAGGCGTGGATGGCTATCAATTGAAAGTGGATAAATTTTCGGTTGCCGCCAATTTTGAACGTGAATTATTTGTGAGAAGAAATGTAGGAAATACTTCAGAAATTTATATCAATAGAATAAAATTACAATCTCGCCAAAATAGTCACCACATGGTTTTGTATGATTATCAAGATAGAACAAAATTACCTGTACTTGACCAAGTTAGAGATTTAAGAAATCCTGATAATGGATTGAATTTCAATACATTCATTCAAATGGGAAATCATATATTTTTGGGAGGTGGCACTCAATCTAATCAAGAATATGTGTTTCCAGAAGGCACTGCATTATTATTGCCAGCTAATTATTCAATGGACTTAAATCCTCATTATTTCAACAAAACTAATATGGTTCTTTACGGTGAAAACTATGTAAATTTATATACAACACAGAAAGCAAAAGTTAAATATGTAGTGAAGACAATTAATTTCCCTAATCAAAATTTGATCATTCCTGCCAATAAAGTGACTGTAATATCCTCAGACTTTACTTTTAAAACAAATGTAAAAATTGTTTCTCTTACCTCTCATACGCACAAATTTGGAGAAAAATATGTCATCAAAATATTTGGAGGAGCAAGAAATGGAGAAATAGTGTATGAAAATACGGATTGGGAACATCCAGCGGTGATAAATTTCAGTACACCTATATCTCTGAAGAAGGACGAAGGTTTGACTTCCATAGTAACTTTTAATAATACCTCAAATCAAAAAATTACTTTTGGATTAACTTCCGATGATGAAATGGATATTATTTTTGGGTATTATTATGAAGAGTAGGGTTTATTGCTGATGAATATCCGACCCACCCGTTGCACTTGATTTTACCACTCTTGCACCGCCTTTGTGGTAAACATCGCTTCCACCTGTTGCTGAGATACTAATTTCTTTCTCCGCCCAAACGTAAACGTCCGAACCTCCCGTTGAAGAAACACTGCAAAAATTTGAACGTAATTTACTGGCTTTCAAGTCGCTTCCACCCGTTGAAGAGGCTTTGAAAACGGTTGCAGTTCCTGATAAAATCACGTCTGAACCGCCCGTAGTTTCACAAGTTAATTCGTCAGTATCTACCTCTAATTTAATATCAGAACCGCCCGTTGCTTTTACGTCAAGTTTAATTAAATCCAATTTTCCTTCCGAAAAAACATCCGAACCGCCCGTAGCAGCAATGCTGTTAAGATTTTTTATAGTTACGTAAACTTTCACCGTTTTATTATTATTCCAATTAAATTCAAAGTTGAACCAGCCTTTGGATGAACTCGCAAAGATTTTCAAAACATCGCCTTCTTTTTCCGTTTTGATTTTCTCCATTTTGTCTTTATCAGCAACAATTCTTACAGATTCAATACCTCCCTGTTTAATATACAAGTCAATTCCACTTGAAATATGAATACCTTTAAAATTAGAAATATTGCGAGTTTCCTCAATCGTTTGTGCATAAATACTTGATACAGACAAATTTAAGAGCAATAAAATAATCATGAATTTAGTTAAGGATTTCATTTTTTGTGAGATTTAGTTGAATTTATGACTTTCTAAACATCCCCCTGCCCCCTTCAAAGGGGGATTAGCATTAGTGCAAGTCCCTCTTTGAACGGGGCAGGAGGATGTTTTTCTATTTAGATGCACTGAAATCCCAAAAGGTTGCACAATCAACCTGGAAATGAAATCTTCCCCATCGAAACCGAAGGAATCCCACGGCGAGAACCAAAATCTGATTCTCCACCAGAAACAGTTTCATTCGCAAGAATTGCGAAAAGCACTGCCTCTTTTGCATCGCCAGAAATCCCTAACTCATCGGTTTTAAGAAAATTACATGGCAACAATTCTTTTAACCAACTAACCAACAGAGGATTGTGCATTCCACCACCCGACATATAAATGCAAAACTCATTGATTGAGTAAGAAGTGTTATTTATGGTAAAGTTAACCGCCTCCGCAATTGTCTCTGCACTGAAACGAGTTAAAGTCGCCAATAAATCACAAACTGAAATGATTGAAGTATTACTTTTTACCTGAGCTTTTTTGACATATTCAATATTAAATAATTCAGGCCCAGTGGTTTTAGGAAATACTCCTTTAAAGAAATTATCCGCCTTTAATTCGTTCAAAAGAAATTGATTTACAGAACCTTGTTTTGCAATTTCAGCATCTTTATCATAGGCTTTTTCTGGAAAATACAACCTTGTAAAAGCATCAATAAGCGTATTTCCCGTTCCCGTATCCGTTACAAAAACCTCTTCTGGATTCATGGTTGTGGGTAAATAAGTAAAATTGGCAATTCCCCCCATGTTGAGCATTATTCGATTTTCTCCTTTTTTACCGAAGATAAAATAATCACCGTAAACGGCCAATGGAGCTCCTTCTCCCCCAGCGGCAAGGTGTTTTTGTCGAAAATCTGAAATCGTAATAATACCCGTTTTAACCGCAATATGATCGCCATCACCAATTTGTAAAGTTGCATTCGGAAATTTATCCTGTTTATGCAAAATTTTGGGAGCGTGCATGACTGTTTGCCCGTGTGAGGCAATTAAATCAACTTCATGTGTTGGCACATTCCAACATTTCAAACACTCCAGAATCATGTTGGCATGAAGTACGCCAATCCATTCGTTCAATAAAGCAAGGTGTTGAAATTCAATGGTTTGTTTAGCAAATACCTTACGCATTTCTATTTTAATTTCTTCAGAATAATTAACTGTATCAAAATTCAATAATTTAACTTGAGTACTTTCTCCCGCATCCGAAATCTCACAAAGAGCCACATCAAGTCCATCCATTGACGTTCCCGACATCAAACCAATAATTTTGCGAGCAGGTTTTTGAGCAATTTTGTAGAGAGATTGGATATTTTTGTTCATTTTTTAGGGAAAGATGATTTGAATTGATAATATTTAAAATTACAAAAGTTCTTTTAGGGTTAAGTCATTTAGCTGGCATAAGTTTTTAACATAGTTACCGTTATATTGCGAGTATGTAAATTTTCAGTATTAAATTCTAAAAAATGAAAAACAAAGCAGTGATTTTTGGATATTTTTCCATCTCATTATTTTTTGCTCTTGGATGTAGCAAGCCTTTACAACCTACGTATCTGGGTTATCAAAACCTTAGATTAGGGAGAGTAGGTACAAAAAATAATGTTATTATGTCGGATATAAAATTTTATAATCCCAATAAATATGCCCTAAATGTTAAGCAAGCGGAGATGGACGTTTATTTTAATGATAGATTATTGGGACATACTTCAATGAATAACATGGTCAGTTTACCACCCATGGACACCACCTTAGTGCCTTTCACTGTTCAAGCATCCGTTACTGATTTATTGGCAAATACTGCTCAAATATTTTTAAATCCAAACGTGCGAGTTAGAGTTCAAGGGAATGCAAAGGCGGGACGTGGAGGAGTTTTTGTTAATATTCCCATCAATTATCAAGGAACACAACGTATTAAATTAGCGAGGACTGATACGACTATGAATCGTTAACGTTAGGGAGGTATAAAAACTAAACAAAGAATTGTTTCTACTTTGGTGGTAGTAGTGAATACTATAACCAAAGTAGAAACAGTTTATTTATTTCGCCGAAGCAATCGTAATATTTCTAAACTCAATTGGTCCATGATCGCCTTGAAACATAATTGGTCCCGCCTCTGATTCATTACTATCAATCGCCCCACCTGTAATTCCAGGTATTTCATCTTTATAAATTATCGTCTTACCATTTAGCATCACCGTTACGATTCTTCCAACCAAAGTAATATCATAACTTTGCCATTCACCCGCCTTTTTTGCAGGCAATTCCAAGGGTTTAACAAAACCGTAAATACCTCCCAAATCAATCAATGATGGTTCGAGTCCGTAGCCATCCGTAATTTGAGTCTCATAACGCCCACGTAAATAAACGCCACTATTGCTACCTTCTGGAACCCGAAACTCTACGTGTAACTTAAAATCACCAAATGTTTTAGTTGTTCTGATATTTGCACCAGATTTTGGGCTTTTCATTATGCCGTTTTCAACTACCCATTGACTTACTTTTTCAGCACGGTCTTCTCTTCCAATAGTTTCCCAACCGTCCAAATTTTTACCGTTAAAAATGGCAGAAGGTTTTCCAAAAATAGGTTCAGTAGATTTTATCAATTTAGGAGCTTTAACACCTACCCAATTAACCACTTCACCATTGGGTAGATTCATTGTACCCACCAATATTCCATCTTTCAATTCAGCTTCTACGGCAAGGTCTTTATCTTCTTTATCCCACTGTGGCGGAATGGCAAAAGACATTTTATTATCCTTGAAATAGACCCTTGAAATAGGTCTGGCACTGCCACCACTTCCCACAAAACGTCCATTGAGGTATTTGACACCAGAATGATT
>JACMRQ010000146.1 GCA_014376355.1 Arcicella sp.
AAGGTGATTGGGAAGTAAATAGGATGATTTCAAAATCACAAAAAAGCCGTCTCAATTAGTTTTGAGGCGGCTTTTGTTTTATAATTTTTTGAATATCTTTTTTTAGGATATAACCGCTTGTATTTTTAAACGTAGCTTGAATAAAATTGGTGGTTTCACTATAAACCTCAATAACATCGCCTTTAACCAAATAACCTTTACGTGGGCCAGAATTTTTATCTGGATTTGTATAGAAAAAAGTTTTATCAGCAGTCACCTTCCATTTTATTGTGCTATCAAAACCATCATCGAAGTAATTATAATTCGCAGCCGTAATCCCTATTAGTTCTTCTTCTTTAATTATTGTTGATCCTTCCGATGTCATTGTACCAGAATCGAAGCCACTATCTTTTGTAAGAATTAAATGCCAACTATTATCTTTTGCTTTGTATTGAAACGTCAGTTCTTTGCTCCATTTATCACGCCTTCCACCATAAAGAGAAATGGCGAATGCTCCATTGGGTTTAATTTCTGTGCCAGAATAGTAGGCGGTATAACCCTGCGGCATTAGTAAAGAATCGTTTCGTAAAGCAATTAAAAGCTTGTTGTTTTCATCCCGAATTAATATTATAAAAGCATCATAAATATGACCTGTCGAATAATCTCTATTAGCGTTATTGTTCAAAATTAGTATCGCATCTTTTCTACCATCATTGTTTAAATCGCCTTCTACATAATCTTTTACTGAGTAGTTTTTAAGAAGAAAGTGTGCCGCTTCTTTTGGCAGTTCAATTTCCTTTTGTGCAGAAAGTTTTATTAAGCCAAAAGATAACAATAGTGTTAGAAAGTATTTCATAGCATAATGATAACAGAATATTTACCAATAGTAAAATTAGATTGTATAGTTTTAATTATTTATAGGATTATCATATTTCTTTAATCAAATACACATCGTGAAGACTGCGAACATTATCAAGAAATTTCTATAAAAAGTTACGTAAATATGAGAGGTCAAATCTTTACTTATTATTTAGTAGTTTAGTCCTCAACTCGACTATTTATCACACAACTTATTTTGCATATTTCCCCTTCTTTGTTACTTTGTGGGCAACTTTTACATGTTACGTTATGAAAAAAATTATTTTTTTCTGTTTATTACTTATAGTCAGTATTGCTGCAATTGCACAGCGTAAAATTAACCTGCCAGATAGCTTTAGTGATGGGCAATATATTACTGTTAATGGTGCTAAATTATGGGTAGTTATTGTGGGTAAAGGTGAGCCGTTAATAATAATTCCAGGCGGACCTGGCAACAATCATTTTGGTTATAGAGTATTTGATTCTTTGTCAGCTAAAAGCAATATTCAGTTGATATATTTTGATGCTTTTGGTAGAGGAAAATCTGATACAGCAAAAAATACGAAGGATTATACTTTAGCAAGAGATATAGAAGATATTGAAGGTTTAAGAACTGCCCTACATCTTAGCAAAATCAGCCTTCTTGGACATTCGTATGGTAGTTTGGTGGCACAAGGATACGCCGTAAAATATGGCAATAATTTAAGTCATTTAATTGTGGCAAATGGCTTTCACAGCTTTGCAATGTGGCAAGAAAATGATGATAACAGTAATCACGAAATAAAAACAAACTATCCAGAAATTTGGCAAGAATTAATGACGATTAGAAAAAAAGGTATAGTAAGTAGCAATCAATTGCATCAAGATATTTATGGCAAAGTTCCTTATGGTTTTTTATATGCGTATAATCCTCAAAACTTTGTAAGTCAAGGTGAGAGAAGAGATTATCCCAATCCATTAAATTCAAAATTATATTACCAAATGGTTGGTAAGGATGGTGATTTTATATTAAGTAGCGATATTGGTGTTTTTGATTTTAGAGATAAATTAAAGGGCTTAAAAATGCCTGTACTAATTTATGCTGGTCGCTATGATAGGGTGGCAGTACCACGAATGGAAGTACAGTATAAAACTTTTTGCCCGCAAGCAAAATTTGTAATGTTTGAGAAAAGCGGTCATAACCCGCAA
>JACMRQ010000147.1 GCA_014376355.1 Arcicella sp.
CTCAATGATTTTGAAGATGAACAAATTGCTAATTTCAAAAATACGTTTCTTTCAACTACGGCTATGCTTTTGAAACACAGTCGAGATGAAAAAGAAAAACTCTTAGCCATTGAGACATTTTTGATTGAAAAATTAAAAATGTTAGAATCTTCCCATGAAAATGATTTTATTAGTGCCATTTTTTATTATTTGCATAGTACGTCGAACTTGACACCAAACGAAATCGTTATTATCTTTGCCAAAGTATCAACAATTGTAACCAATATTGCTATGACAGCGACAGAACAACTTAGAGAAGAAACAACTTTGAACGTTATAAAAAATCTCATTAAGAAAGAGGTTGACGCAATTTTTATTGCAGACGTAGTAAGTTTGCCTTTAAAAAAAGTAGAAGAAATTATTAAGAGACTAAAAAATTCTTCTAATTAGAAAACCTTTTATGACAGCGACCGAACAACTTCAACTTGAAGAAAGGGAAAAAACGACTTTCAATCATACTATAAGTCTCATTCAAAATGGCACTTCCATGGAATTGATTTCTAAATCCTTTGGATTATCTATTCAAAAAATTGAAGATATAATTCAAAAATGAAAAATTATGCTAATTAGAAAGTCATTTAGAACAGTTACATAACAGCTTAGAGAACAAACAATTTTTAACGTTAAAAAAATGTCATTAATATTTTGGCAGCAAACGTATCTTTGTGCCGATAAATAGAGAATGATTTATTTACCAATTTTATCCTTTACTCTTTCCGTTTTGGGTTTCTGAATTTTATTCTTTGTAATCCAATTGCTCAACGTTGCTTCGGTGGCTCCGTACCGATTGGCAATAAAACTTTGCTTTGAACCATTTTGAAGGAGAGCTTCTATCTCTACTTTGGTTGCAAGTCCCTTATTGGGCCTAAAGTAAGATAGCACCCTATAAGTCGCTGACTATTAGCAACTTACAGGGTGAAAATTTACGCTACATTTTTATATTTCCATGCCCTTATTTTATCAATATCAAAGCGTAAGTTATTGTTATTCAGTAACTTAGTAAAGTCATATTCTCCCATCATGTTCACATGATGCCAAACAACTGCCGTTGAGTTCTTAATGACCGCCATTATCTCCTCCAATTCTTCCTGAGACTGTACTTTTGTGAGCATTTCCGATAGGTACATATAATTCCACAAAACTATGGCGTTTTGTAGCAATAATCTACACTGAATAATCTTTTCTTGTTCTTCTTTTGTGGCGACTTGGAACTCCTGATTGTTGCTAAAAAATACCGCTTTGGCAAAACGATTCATCAATTCTATATGGCTTAACATCTTCTCAATGGACTGACGTAAGGCAAGGTCGTCATAATATTTGAGGATGAAAGAACTCTTAATAATCTTACCAAATTCCTTCATCGCTCTTTGCAACGGATTTTGCTGAGAATACGAATTTAACCGCTTTAATACCTGTTCTGCGGTGGTTTTACCTAATTTTAAGGATGCCATTACCCTTAAAATATCGTCCCGACTGGGCGTCCCCAATGCTTTTCAATTAAAGCGGTATTAATGGTATGGTCGGGGATTAATTTATAGTCTAATTCGGCATATTCTTTCTTGCTTTTGAACCCATACAATTGCTGAGAACCAAGGTCTTTAATTCTGGGAGCAAAGAAGACTCCTAACAGGTGCATCATCCCAAAAACGACTTCCGTTGAACCGTGGGTATCAGTAGAATGGATCGTACTTTTAATAACTGGATTATTAAGCGGATCGCCGCCCGAATACATATCCACCATACTGACCGCTTCACGGGCGGATGCCACAATTACCGTCGAATAAAACATGGCAAAACGTTCATCAACTGCCGTATTGGCCACCGATGCTTTGTCAAAGCCAGGGTATTTGTAAGAAAATGCAGCGTTTAATGAGTTCTTTTTGTTCAATATCTTTTGTCCATCGCTGGCGGTATGCAGTTCATTAGGGTCATTTCTATGGATTTCTGGTAAATCTAAGTCATTTTTCATTTTGATAATGGCATCGTTTGCATCTTTAAGAGCCTGTAATGACAAATACCAATCACTCGTATTTTGGAGGGTTGAAACTTGAATTCCTTTCGAGATATTTCTCATTTTTTCAACGCCAATATTACAGCCCAAAGCAATGATGGAAGCAAAAAACGTTTCGGGCGTTGGTCGTTTCCTTTCGTGGGTTTTACTTTGGTGTCCCAAGTGATGTAAAAATGGAGCGGTCTTTTCAACATCTGCCAATAAATCCAAAATAGAAACGAATCTTGCAGGGTTAAAATAACTACTAATTTTGCTTAAATCGGGCTTTTCGACCGCAGGAGTGGCGATGATAGGTTTGTTAGCTTTATCAAACCTCAAATGAGGATTTAACCCCAAATTATAGCCATCATTTACTTGGTGATAGAGCTGATCTAAGTTTTCTTTCAATACCCCTACAATGTCTTCATAATCAGTTAAATGAGTCATTTCTGCATCCATTAATAACTGTTCTCTGTTGTCCTTCCATTCCTTTTTAGAGATAAGATATTCTTCCAAAAATCGAAATCGGTAGGAGTGATTAAAATTCAGTATTCCTGATTTTATTCCATCATTAATAGCTTCAAACAAGAACATTTTGTAAAGCCTCCTTTGGAATATTTCTTCACCTTTTTCATTGATTTCATGGAGAGCATCTTGCTGTTTATCGTCTAACCAGTTGAGGTTTTTAGAAGGTTTGGTTATCTTACCTTTCTTCTCAATATAGTGATTGATGGCTTCAAAGAGGGTTTTGTCGGTTTCTTCTTGGTTGATAATCAACTGTAAAATTGGTTGCGTAACTCGATTACTTAACCAAATACTTTGCCGTTGCCACAGGCGGTAAAAATCCGTTTTTTCGTCTCTCCCTGTTTCAATGCCCAACGACTCAATCAAGCCAAGTTGTACGTCTGTTAATGAGTCATCGACTTCAAAAATATCTTCGATTTGAGAAATTTTGGTATGATTATCTTGGGCAGATTTGAGAATATTTTTAATTTATTCGACTTGTTGTTTGTAACTGATTCGAGAATCAATCAATAATTGGGTCGCTTGTTTTCGTTCTTTTTGTTTTCTAAAATACTCCTCTTTTTGAGCGGTTTTAGCCCTATTCTCCGCCGTTTTGACACTATTTTGGATAATATCAATGAAATAATCTTGACGTTGTCGGACTTGACGAATTAAAAAACAAAGCAAGAATAAATACTTATCTACATTGGTTTCTATTTTGTCATTGTCAGCAATTGTTACCCAATGAGCGTGATAGTCAATGGTAGTATCCGAAAGATTGAGTTTTTCAACCAAAGTACCAACCTTCTCTAATCGCCCCCGAAGTACCTCAAATAGTTGAACGCTTTTTTTGATTTCTTTGGGAGTTTTGGGATGAATAATAACTTTGTATCGTTGAATTTCACTCTTTTGATAGGCTACTTTTTTAATCAGAAATTCATCTAAGGTTTCACGGTGAGAAGCGGTCAAATGTTTTTCTAACGATAGATTTATACGTTTGCTAAAAGCCAGAAGCGTATCGTTAATAATTCGGACGTATTTATCGTAGGCAGGTGATTCAATGCCTTGTCGAAATAAGTAGGCTCTGGTTTCCCAAAGTACCTTTCTGGGTACTAATTGACTTTCTACCAATCGTTCTACTTGGTGTTTGAACAGTTCTTCATCATAGGGTTTCCAATGAATAATTGATAGGATGCGTTCTCGATGGTCGTACGCCATTTGTTTATTATAAAATCCATGAAAATCAAGGTATTTTAGGTTTAAGTTCAGTTGTTTTGCAGCAAACTGGATGTCCATTTCTCTGAAATCTGATACCTCATAGAATCTTCCATGAAACTTAAAATAGCCCCATTGCAACAGCATACCCATTTTTGAACAAGGATGTCGTAATTTATCTAACTCCATTTCCAAATCATCGGTAATGGTAAAAAAGTGGGATTGTTGGGAAATCGTGAAGATTGTTGGCGTGTCAAATTCTTTAATCTCATGGGGTGGCAATAATTTAATTCTACTCATAAATGAAATTGTGTATGGGTTAAAATGTTATCCGAATACGCCCCTATTCTGGTACGATTAATTTTAGAGTGATACGGTACAATTATGTAGCTAAAAACTGTACCATTAATCTATACCACAAATAAAAATACCGTATATTTGGTTCTAATGAGTAATTGAATACAAATCCTTAAAAATATGAAAGTTGGTTATGCACGAGTTAGCACTCAGGAGCAAACCCTTGATTTACAAGTGGATGCCCTTAAAGAGAAAGGTTGTGAAAATATCTACACCGATAAAGTATCGGGGGTAAAGGCAGTAAAACCAGCCTTTGAAAAAATGATGAGTTTTATGCGAGAAGGAGATACAATTGTAATTTGGAAGTTAGATAGATTAGGGCGTTCAACCAAAGACCTTATCGAATTAGTAGCAACTTTGGAAAAAAGAAAAATCAATCTAATTTCCCTCAATGACCCCATTGATACGACTTCACCAAGCGGCATTTTAGTTTTCCAAATCTTCTGTGCCTTGGCAGAACACGAAAGAAATGTCATTGTCCAACGAACCAAGGCAGGATTAGCGTCTGCCAAAGCCAGAGGACGAAACGGAGGTCGCCCGAAGGGGTTATTGCCAGCTTATCAAGAAATTGCTGAATCGGTGAAAGAACTCTACGATGCAGAGAAACAATCAACAACTCAAATTATGAAGA
>JACMRQ010000148.1 GCA_014376355.1 Arcicella sp.
GTTTATCCAGTGATGCTGCACTCGTCTAATGCCCTTGAAATTTTCCGACCCTACGATTTTGTAATTGATGGCTCTGATAATTTTGCAACTCGTTATTTGGTAAATGATGCCTGCGTAATTTCAAAAAAAGCCTTTATTTCAGGGTCTATTTTCAAATTCGAAGGACAAATTTCGGTATTTAATTACCAAAATGGCCCTACCTATCGATGTCTTTATCCCGAACCACCTACCGCAGGAAGTGTGCCTAATTGTTCAGAAATTGGCGTAATGGGTGCATTAGCAGGCATTATTGGTACCATGCAAGCCGCCGAAGCCATTAAAATTATTACGGGAGCGGGCGAAGTATTAAGTGGAAAATTACTATTATTTGATATGCTCACTATGCGTTCGCAAATAATTAAATTTAAAGCCATTGAAAGTAATAAAGAGATTAAAGAACTTATTGATTATCAAGAATTTTGTGGCGATTTTTCACTGGATTCAACGCAAAATATTGATGCCAAAACCTTGCAAAGTTGGATAGATGAACAACGAGATTTTCAATTAATTGATGTTAGAAATCCCCACGAATTTGAGCGAGATAATATCGGAGGTAAAAATATTCCGTTGGATGATTTATTAGAAAGCATCACTCAATTAGACTTTCAAAAACCAATTGTTTTTTGTTGCCAGACAGGATTACGAAGTGCAAAAGCCCTTGAAATATTAGCACAAGAGGGAGTTAAAGGTATTTTTTATACTTTATATGATGGTGTATAGTGTGAGTTGAAATTATCCTAATGTTTTCCAGTATAATAAGTTGCAATGAAGATAATAACAAGCATTTAGAATTCAAATCGAATTCACAGTTATCCCCGTATAATGCCTAAGGGAAATTCACAATTCTCTAAATTCTTTACTTTTTATTATGGATAGAGCTTTCATAAGTATCGCTTATCCACCAGGCTCGGTGAATTTGTTATTTTAAATATCGTTTTTGACTATATGAGTATAATTACTTGCGAGTGCATCAAAAAGTGTGGGGCAAATGATTTTTGATATTTTTAACCTAAAAGCAAGTGAGGTTCAATAAGCAATCTCAATCATGTTTCATAATAAGTATTCAGAACCATTTAATTGAACTGTTAAATATCTTGAAAGATTATACCCAAAACAATTTGCCCGCTACTTTTTAATACCCTCCATTATGCACCATCATATTTAAATAAAAATCCGTAAGTGATTTATTAATCACTTACGGATTTGAATGTTTTGCAATGATTGCAACAAAACTATTTAATTATTATCTATTTTTCTACCGAAAGTTTATAAATTGTCGTGGTTGAATACTTTTCATTTGGCTTTAAAACTACCGTTGGAAATGCTGATTGGTTGGGCGAATCTGGATAATGTTCTGATTCTAAACATAAAGCAAAACGTTTAACATACTTCACGTCGCCTTTACCCGTAAGTTTTCCATCCAAGAAATTTCCTGTGTAAAATTGAATCGCTGGCTCAGTTGTTAAAACTTCCATTTTACGACCTGACGTTTTTTCAAGAACCGTTGCCGCAAGACTCAATTCATTTCCTTTTTTGTTCAAAATCCAAGCATGGTCGTAACCACCACCCAATTTAATTTGCTCGTCCTTTACTTCATTAATTCCCTTTTCGATAAGGGTTGGTTTCGTAAAATCAAACACGGTTCCTGTTACCAAACGAAGTTCTCCTGTAGGAATTAAACCCTTATCAACGGGCAAATATCGATCAGCATTCAAGGTTACTTCTTCATCAAGAATATCTTTCTTGAAGCCTGAAAGATTGAAATATGAGTGATTCGTAAGATTAATAACGGTTGCTTTATCAGTTGTGGCGGAGTAATCCATTTTTAGAGAATTATCTCTCAGCAAAGTATAAACTACCGTAATATTCAAATTTCCTGGATATCCTTCCTCGCCATCTTTGCTTAAATAAGTCAGTTTCAAAGCTGATTCTTCCCCTTCCATTGGTTCAGCGTTCCACAAAACTTTATCGTAACCTACCAATCCGCCGTGTAAATGGTTTTCACCATTATTTTTTGCCAATTGATAATTTTTGCCATCCAATGTGAATTTCCCTTTGGCAATACGATTTCCGTAACGACCAATGATAGCACCAAAATAAGGTGGAGGGGTAAGGTATCCCGACAAAGAATCGAATCCTAAGACAATATCTTCAAATTTTCCATCTTTGTCAGGGGCAGTCCAATGCGTGATAACACCACCATAATTAGAGATTTTTATCTCCATGCCATTGGCATTTTTGAGCGTGTATTGGTCGGCTACTCGCCCATCGGGGAGTGTTCCGAAAACTGTTTTTTTAATTTTGTTCACGGTTAATGAATCGGTAGTTTGATTACTTTCAGTTTTTTTACTCGTACAACTTTGTAAAAATACAATGCCCACTGCGAGCGTTATAAATGTTTTTAATTTCATGAGTAACAGTGTTTGGGGTTTGAATATTTCTTTGATTACCAAAGAATAAGGTAAATTACGATAAAAATAGCCACAATAAGAATCGCTCCGTAACGAAATAGAGGCTCAACTTTAAACCATTCTTTCTTGACTACGAAAGCATTAGGATTGTCTTTTCCTTTTGATTCAATTAAACTTATGGTAATGTGTACTAATGAACAAATCCAGAAAACAACGCCCATACGATTCATAAACGGAAATTCAGGGAATTGATAATTTATCCAAGACGATAAAGCAATACTTAATATAGCAGCCGTTAAAGCACCATTGGCAGTCGCTTTTTTCCAGAAGAAACCCAACAGAAAAATACTTAAAATACCTGGTGAAATATAACCCGTATAAACTTGAATGTACTCGAAGGCTTGTCCAAAATTTCTTAAAAATGGACTTACTACTAAAGCAATCGCAAAGGCAACCACAATGGCAACTCTTCCAGTCCAAACAGTTTGTTTCTCCGTAAGATTTTTGTTGAAATATTTTCTGTGAATATCCAACACATAAATCGTTGAAATACTGTTTGCTTTTCCTGCCAAACTTGCTACGATGGCAGCGGTAAGGGCGGCAAAAGCCAATCCTTTCAATCCTACTGGTAAAAGATTTAGCAAAACAGGATACGCATTATCAGGTTTTACGATTCCATTTTGAGTAATTCCATTCACAATTGAAGCATCAGCGTTTTCTTGAAAAAGTACATACGCCGCTAAACCTGGTAGAACAACGATAAAAGGCATCAACATTTTCATGAAAGCGGCAAATAAAACTCCATTCCGAGCGGTCTTTAAATCTGCTCCCAAAGCTCGTTGCGTCATGTATTGATTACAGCCAAAATAATTCAAGTTATTGACCCACTGACCCCCGATAATAAACATCATAATCCCTGGTAATTGACGATAAGCATCAATA
>JACMRQ010000149.1 GCA_014376355.1 Arcicella sp.
TATGGGTTTTGTCAACTCAATCTTAGAAGGATTTGAGGAGGAAGCAACCGAACAAATTCAAAATGCCATTGTGGGGTTTAAAACCAATAATTGTAAACAAGTGCAGGGAGAATTACATACTTTAAAAGGGAATGCAGGAACTTTAGGAGCCATGCGTTTACATGAAATAACCAAAATAATTGAAGATAAAGCAAAGCATTGTAACTTTCAACTATTCGAATTTGAGATTATTATACTGAAAGAAGAATTTGAGAAATTTAGGAATGAATTCCTGAAAATGAAACTTAACCCATGACAGATAATTATGAAAGAAATACTAAATTGTAGAACGAAATTAACTCTTAAAAATCAATTCATAGATGAAAATAACCACTCGGATTCAATTAATGATCATGATGTTCTTGATGTTTTTTACATGGGGAGCGTGGTATGGACAAATGGGAAAATATCTTTTTACAACTCTTAAAGCTTCTGGTGATCAAATTGGTAGTGCTTATGCTACATTTTCCATTGCTTCCATTATTGCCCCGTTTTTTGTTGGAATGATTGCCGACCGATTTTTTTCAGCTCAAAAAGTTATGGGTATATTAAATCTGCTTGGTGCGGGAATTCTATATTTATTAATTCAAAATCAAAATCCTGATATTTTCTTTTGGTATATTTTAGCTTATACTTTAACTTTTGCCCCTAATTTGGCTTTGTCGAGTTCAATCGCTATGAATCAAATGAGTGACCCTGGCAAGGAATTCCCCGCTATTCGAGTGCTTGGAACAATTGCTTGGATTGTGGTCACTAATATCGTAGGTTTTTATGGATTAGGTGACAAAGTTGCTATTTATCAAATTGCGATGTTTACTTCCATTGCTTGGGGATTATTTTCTTTTACGTTACCAGATACGCCTCCTAAAGCTACGGGAAAAGCAACGGTTTCACAGATTTTAGGCACGGATGCTTTCGTACTTTTCAAAGACCGTTCATTCTTAATTTTTGTCATTTCTTCAGTGCTGGTTTGTATTCCTTTGGCTTTTTATTATGCTCATGGTAATTTATCTTTAACAGAGTCACACATGACTAATGTGGAAAATAAAATGTCACTTGGACAAGCCTCTGAGGTAGTTTTTATGTTATTGATTCCTTTTTCTTTACAACGATTTGGTATTAAAAAAATGCTTATTGTCGGGTTAATAGCTTGGATAGTTCGTTTCTTATGTTTCGGATACGGGGATGGAATCTCATCAGAATGGATTTTATACTTAGCCATTATTCTTCACGGAGTGTGTTATGATTTCTTTTTTGTGACGGGTCAAATTTATACCGATAATAAAGCTGGAGATAAAATTAAAAACTCTGCCCAAGGACTTATTACGCTGGCTACTTACGGAATCGGTATGGGAATCGGCTCAAAATTATCAGGAATCGTATTGGATAAATATACTTTTACAGATGCTGCGGGTGTGGTTACTCATAATTGGAATGGGGTTTGGATGATTCCAGCTATGATTTCGGCAGTAGTTTTAGTGTTATTTGTCATATTTTTCAAGGAAAATAATACTAAAGTTGTGAGCGTAGAATAATGAATTTTTCTTAAATTATTAATTTTTATTTATCATTAACAAATAGCCCAAGGCTTGAAACTTATCGCCCAAAGCTCAACTCTAATTAATTATGGCAAAAGTTTGTATTCTTGGTGGTGGATTTATCGGGCGATTTTACGCCGATTCTTTACACGGACAGCGTGGTCGTGACCGTGTTGAAGTAGTTTATGCCCGTAGAGAAGAAACTGCAAAACGTTTCGCATCGGATTATTCCATTCCAAATTTCACAACTTCAATGGAAGAAGCCATTGCTCATTCGGAAACTGAAGTTGTTGTAATTGCCCTTCCAAACCATATTCACGAAGAGGCCGTGATGCTTTGCATAAAACATAAAAAAGCAGTTTTATGTACTAAACCTCTGGGACGAACTGCCGAAGAAGCACTTCGTATGACCAAGGCTTGTGAAGAAGCTGGAGTTTTTGGCGGTTATTTGGAAGACCTTTGTTACACGCCTAAATTCTTAAAATCTCTTCAAAGTGTAAAGGATGGAGCAATCGGTAGAGTTTTATGGGCAAAATCTCGTGAAACTCATCCTGGTCCACATTCTGACTGGTTTTGGAATATTGAAATGGCAGGCGGTGGTGCAATTCTCGATTTAGGTTGTCATTGCATTGAAATCGCCAGAAATTTTATTGGAAAAGATATTAAACCCGTTGAAGTAATGTGTTGGGCTGATACGCAAGTAAAACCCATTGATGCCGAAGACCATGCCATCGGTTTAGTGAAATATGAAAATGGAGCAATCGGTCAATTTGAGGTTTCATGGACATTTCGTGGAGGCATGGATTTGCGAGACGAAGTAATGGGAACGGAAGGTACAATTTGGACAAACTCGTTCTTGCGTACTGGTTTCGAGATGTTTACAACGGGTAAAGGTGAAGGTGGATATGTTTCAGAAAAAGCCGAATCCTCTACGGGTTGGCTATTTCCAGTGGGTGATGAAGCTCATGAATTGGGTTATACGCACATGTTCACGGATATGTTCAACGCTATTGAAGAAGGTCGCTCACCACAAGAATCTTTTTATGATGGTTACGTGGTTAATTCAATTATTGATGCTGCCTATAAATCCGCCAAAACAAAATTATGGGAACCCGTGTATCTTCCTGAATGGCGTGGACAAGTGGGAGTTCAGAAGCCTTCGGTTTATCAAGAATATGATGCTGACCATTGGTTTATCAAGGATGAAATTCTATCAAATGGTGATACGAAAATCATTTTAAAGCAAAAAGAGACAGGTGAGATTATTGAAATTGAAAAATTAAATATAAAATAATTCAGCTTCAAAATTGATGTAATGCAAAAAGCTCATACTGTTAAGTTTGAGCTTTTTGCATTACAAATTCAAATTATATCGGTTAAAATGTACTTATTTCACTACAGGAAAAGCCGAAATCCTCAACCTTGCTGCCCCCATCGGAATTAACTCAATATTTTGTTCTTTAGTTGAAACACTTACTGGACTCATTGGAAGAATATCACACAAACCATTTTTATCCAAAATCCATTCTGGAATAATTTTGCCTTTCGCCTTTATTAACATAGGAACTGAGGCTTGCGTAAAAGGAAAATTATCAACTGGAAATGGTTTTTTGACAATTTCAAATTGACTTTCCAAAGACTGATTATTTAAAGTTAGCCCATAATTCCACATACTTATAGGATAAATTTCGTAAGATTTCCATTTCGTTTGGTCAGCGTTTGGTTGCCATTTTGAATCACCAATGGCAGATTTTTTGCTGTCCATTTCTTGATAAGATTCCTCAATTTTCAAAGAAAAAGTGAGTGGACCATAATTGATACTTACACTATTTTTATTTTTATCCCAAACATCTTTTCTAAGTTCCATTGGTAATACCAATTCTAATAAATCTCCTTGTTTCCACTCTCTTTCAACTTTTGCATAAGACCCAGCCTCGAAAGTAGTTGATTGAATTATGCCGTTTATTCTTACTTTTGCTGTTTTACACCAATTTGGAATTCTTAAATACAATGGAAAACTTACAGGCTTCGTTGTATTAACTTCAATTTTAATATTCTCTTCAAATGGATAATTAGTGCTTTGTTTTAGGGTGACAATATTGTTCTTATTACCCACTTTCAAGTTAACTTCACTGCTGTTATACATCACGGCGGCGATTCCATTATCGGGTGTTGCCATCCATAAATATTCGGAATAATAAGGCCAACCTTGTGCATGATTGTGCTGACAACAGCGACTACTAAAAGGATTCATCATTAAAAAGGGGCCTGAATTATCAATTCCAGGATGATGGTTTCTGCTGTCACTTACCACCATATTCGGGGCAGTTAAATATCTAAGAGCCTTAAAATCGGGCATTACAGCCGCTGGATACGTATTAAATGCCACATTTTCGCAATTATCCGCCCACATTGGATCTGCGGTTATGCTCATCAAAATTTCATCGGATGCCATCTGTTCCACCATTCCGCAAGTTTCAACTGCTTGTCGAGGGTCGTCATAACCTTTACGAGAATTTTCATCCGACCCAAACATTCCGCCTGGAACTTGCCCATAAAGATTACGAATCAAATAAAAATTATCGTAAGTTGCCTTCAAAGAACTGCTATCTTTCGACTGCATATAATAGGTGGCGGGTTCTCTAAAGCATTGTGCAACATTGACATTATGCCAATTTGGAAGTTTATCTTTTTGTTGCCAATTAGCGGTATTTTTATGAATTTTTGTGGCAAGGTCAAGTAACCATTTTTCACCAGTACGATTATAAAGCCAATAAATACTGTATAGATTATCTCCACCACGACTATTTTCCCAATATATTTTTAACAATTTTTCATCTGGAACGGTGAGTTGCCATTTAAAGTAATTAGTCATAAACGGAATTACTCGACTATCATTACTGTATTCGTAATAAGACTGCATCGTCCACAAAACCAGCATGTTAGGCCATAAATCTTGCGAAGTAGTTTTGTTTCTTTTAAGGTCTTCTTCAGTTTGGGCGGGACCAAAATATCCGTTCGCTCGCTGACTTTCAAAGACTTTATTTAACCAAAGTTTTGTTTCGGTAATTATTTTCTCATCCTTTAAAATATATCCTAAATTTCCGTAGCCTTTCAGCCAATAAGGTACTTCTTCCCAACCGTATTCGCCTTTTCCATCGGTGCTGAACCAAGCATTGTTTGATTTATCTAACCAAGCACTAATTTCGCCAAGTTGCCCCGTCAATCCATCTCTTTGTAGTTCCAAATACTTCAAAATCCAGCCTTGCGGTTTCACGCTTCCCACGGGCAATTTTATCAAGGAAAGTGGGGTTAAGGGCAGTTGATTACTGGCATAATATTTATTTAATGTCTTCGTATCAGGACGTTTGACGTTGATTACGCTGTTTTGGGCAATCATCTCGTATGTAGTCGAAATATCGAACATCAAGAAAAATGATAGGGCAATTTGTAATCTGAATTTCATGGTATGAAAAATTATGTGAAAAGGAATCAATGTAAGTAGCTTTCAGCATTTGGCTGTCGGCTATCTGCTGGGCGACACTCGTTTTAAAATCAATTAGTTATTAGATTAAAAGTGTCGATTATAAAATATTGGCTACTTACGCATTAATCAGAAGAAAAGCGGGGTCAAAGCTGACCCCGACTTCTTTTACCATAAACCATTCTAAAAATCTATATTTTACGATGTAGTTGAAGGGGAAGTATATTTTACAAAATTAGGCTTTCATTTGTCCTTTTACTATTCAAAAAGTATCATTATTTTAGCATAATATTACATTTAATATTTCTCTGGATTTGATTTAATACCTTTATAAGCTAAAAATTTTAAACAATATTATATAGTAAACAGACAAAAATGATATATTTTACAATTCCTCCCAATATAAATTCAATGAAAAAAGCATTATTCTATTCTCTAATATTTTTGTTTACAATTATCCAAAAAAGCTATTCACAAAAAGAAGATTTGGTTAAATACGTCAATCCTTTGATGGGTTCCCTGTCTAAACATGAACTCTCGAATGGCAATACTTATCCGTCCATTTGCACGCCTTGGGGCATGAATATGTGGACACCGCAAACTGGCAAAAATGGCGATGGTTGGCAATATACCTATACGGCAGATAAAATAAGAGGCTTTAAACAAACACATCAACCATCGCCATGGATGAATGATTATGGAATGTTTTCATTGATGCCAACGACTGGAAAAGCCGTTTTTAAGGAAAATGATAGAGCCTCTTGGTTTACTCATAAGACAGAGATTGTACAACCCAATTATTACAGCGTTTATTTGGCCGACCACAATATTACCACCGAAATTACACCAACTGAGCGAGCCGCTATTTTCAGAATTACCTTTCACGATACCAAAGAAGGATTTATCGTTTTGGATGCTTTCGACAAAGGAAGTTTTGTAAAGATTATTCCCGAACAGAACAAGATTGTAGGATATACTACGAAATATACCCAAGGAAAACTTAAAAATTTTGCGAATTATTTTGTCATCAAGTTCAATACACCTTTTACTTCTTCAAAGGTTTGGCAGGGTGATAATTTATTGGATAGTTTGGAAACTAAAGGCAATCATGCAGGGGCCTTAGTAAGTTTTAAAATTTCGCAAAAAAATCAAAAAGTGCTGGCTTCGGTTGCGTCTTCTTTTATTAGTCAGGAGCAAGCAGAACTTAATTTACGCCAAGAAATTGGCAATAAATCTTTTGAAGAAATAAAAGAATCCACGCATAAATTATGGAATGATGTTCTATCGAAAGCTACCATTGAAGGCTGCACGGAAGAGCAAAAACAAACTTTTTATTCGTGTTTATACCGAACGGCTTTGTTCCCAAATAAATTATATGAAAAAGATGCAAAAGGTTTAATTGTGCATTACAGTCCTTATAATGGACAAATTTTGCCAGGCTATATGTACGGAGGAACTGGATTTTGGGATACTTTCAGAGCCTTGTATCCACTTTTGAATATGTTATATCCGTCCATAAATGAGGAGATGCAAGCGGGATTGGTAAATGATTATTTGGAAGGTGGTTTTTTGCCTGAATGGAGTAGTCCTGGGTTTGCTGATGTGATGATTGGAAATAATTCTGCTTCGGTGGTTTCGGATGCGTATTTGAAAAATTTAAAGGGTTATGACATTAATAAATTATACGAAGCCCTTAAACATGGAGCCGATAACGAAGGTCCAAATTCAGCGGTGGGTCGTTTAGGGGTAAAGTATTATAATTCAATTGGTTATGTGCCTTATGATGTAAAGATTAACGAAAATGTGGCTCGAACCTTGGAATATGCCTACGATGATTTTGCCATTTTTAAATTAGCCCAAAAATTAAATAAGCCACTTGCTGAACAAGAATTATACGCAAAAAGAAGTCTTAATTATAGGAATGTATTTGATAAAGAACATAAATTAATGCGTGGGAAAAATGCAAATGGAACGTTCCAAAGTCCGTTTAGTCCTACAAAATGGGGTGATGCTTTTACGGAAGGAAATAGCTGGCATTATACTTGGTCAGTTTTTCACGACATTGATAATTTAGCTAATCTGATGGGAGGCAAAAAACAATTTGCCAATATGTTAGACTCCGTTTTTGTAACTCCGCCTACCTTTGATGATTCGTATTATGGAGGTACAATTCACGAAATTAGAGAGATGCAAATTGCCAATATGGGGCAATACGCCCACGGAAATCAGCCGATTCAGCACATGATTTATTTGTATAATTATGCAGGACAATCATGGAAAACGCAATATTGGGTGCGTGAGGTGCTTAATCGTTTATACAAACCTACCGCTGATGGGTATTGTGGCGATGAAGATAATGGTCAGACATCAGCTTGGTATGTGTTTTCATCTTTGGGTTTTTATCCTGTTTGCCCAGGCACCAATCAGTATATTTTGGGTGCTCCGCTTTTCAAAAAAGTAACTTTAAATTTAAAAGGCAATAAAAAATTCGTCATTTCTGCTCCCGAAAATAACGCCGAAAACCGTTTTGTAGCATCCCAAACTTTAAACGGTTTAAAGTATGCTAAAACATGGATTTCGCATACTGATTTGATGAAAGGAGGCACTTTTAACTTCAAAATGAGTGCCTCTCCTGATAAAAATAGAATGAATCTGGATTCAGATTTGCCGTATTCTTTTTCGATAAATGATAAAGCTACGTACTTGAAGGTGAAAGATTTAAAGTAATATTTCATGAATTTGTATTGAACTTTTAGCGGGAGAAGGAGAATTTGCCCTGCTAAGAATTTTGCACATAAAAAATGCCAACGCTTATAAATGTTGGCATTTTTTATGTGCAAAATTAATGTCTTCTTAATAGACAAAAATTACCGTAGGATTCAATGGATAACGACCAAATTTGTCTCCATAAATTGCCAATCCTCCATTTGAACTTTCGTCAACTTCCAATTTGATGATTAATTCTCCCGTTTTTGCCGCCTCTTCGAGCGATTTTTTTGGAATATTTACGTTTAATAGATAGCCATAAGAACCTGCCTCACTTAACGTTTTGTTTTGAAGCTGATAATGCCACGATAAAATTCCACGATGGTCAGCAGGGTCATTGGGTAGGTCATATCTTCCTGCACTAATTCCATTAATTTTAACCGAAACAGCCGTTGGAAACCTCGAAGTATCTGTCATTGGATAAGAATTTTTATTCTCACTCGGCTCTGCTTTTTTACCTAACATAAAGTCAAGATCTTTATCGTCTCTTATTTTTTTAGCCATATCCTTTACAAAAAGTTGCTTTGCGGAGGCTTCAACAATAAAAGAAGCACTTGAAACAGTAGCCAAATTTATATCCTTCGGTACTTTTATTTTATACTCAAAATATCCAGCTCCTGCTCCGTTTACTTTCGCTCCATCCATAATATTCCATTGCTTTTTTGACCATTTAGCATCACTAAAATTCTTCGCATCAACGCTTAATGTTTTTACCATTTTGCCGTTCAATAATTTCATTTCAGGAGCTAAATTTCCTTCCACAATGAAAGTAGTAAAGTTTCGCTGAACAATTTTACCTGCATTATCCTCCAAAACTAAAGATACTATTACTACCGCTTTCTCATCTGGCATAGTCAATTTCAAGGGTTCTAATTCCTTCTGCATCCATGCTTGATAGGGAAGGGTTCTCTCTGTATTTCCCCAAGTTTTCTTTTGTCCTAAGGCATCATAACCATACATCTTTACCTTCAAATTTAAACTATTTCCCATGTCTTTATCCGTCATCGAAGATAAAATTAATGGAATAGAAACTTCCTCTTTCGGCTTCACACTTTTGCTGATTTCATTGCCCGTTGAAAGGTAAATATCGGAGTGGAAATCTTTAATTCCCATACCTTCAACCAATTCGCCAAGTCCTGTTTCTTTTTCTGAACGGTCGAAACGATAATAGCCATTCCATTCATTAATAACATCGTGGTGTTCGGTATATAACCAACCTGCAATTGCTGGATATTTTCTAAAAGTATTCATCATTCGGTGATAATCCCATGTCCAATCTATATCACCTGTACTGCCATCATAGCCCCAAACATTTCCACATTCCGAATTAATATTTGGAACGTCAGTCTGTTTGTATCCTTTTTCATAGTGAAATTCACTACCAACGAAGTTTTTTTCAGAAATTTCTTTCAATACTTTTTCCCAACCCGCTCCTGGCAAATATTCATGCCACGAATTGATGTCAGTTTCAGTGTGTCCCGCTCCACAACAAATGGAATTGTCTTCAACTAAACGAGTTGCGTCCAAAGATTTTGCTAAACGATAAACTGAAGCAACCCATTTTTGCGTTTCTGGAAGGTATTTTGACTGCTTTTTACCATCAATTTCTACTTTGGACTTCAAACCCCACGTTTCATTAAAGGTTATCCAAGAAAAAATAGCAGGGTGATTATAATCCCTTTTTATCATTTCTCTCAAGGTATATTCTGATTCCTGTCTGGCATCTTTATCAGGCTCACCCCACGAATTTGGCAAATCGGACATCACTAAAACCCCCAATTTATCGGCCCAATAAAGTTTTCTTGGCACATCTACTTTTATGTGCGTACGAATACCGTTCAACCCAATATTTCGAGCCAATAAAATCTCGTTTTTCATAAATTCATCCGTTGGAAAAGTGTAAAAACCCGTTGGATGATACGACTGGTCGAGGGCGAGTTGCAAGTAAATCGGTTTGTTATTTAAGGCAACGTATTTGAAATTCGTGTTAGGTAAATTAACTGTCGAAATTTTACGCATTCCAAAGTAAGATCTTACTTCATCATCGGCTAATTTCATTTTTACGGTATATATAAAAGGGTCTTCTAAAGTCCATAAATGGGTATTAGTAATAGGAATTACAAAAGAATATTCAGTCTTTCCTTTTGGGAAAACTTGACGATTAGCAGTCTTTGAATTTTCGGTAATTTCTACTTCAAAATCAAGGTCTTTCTCCGCAGGATTGGTTAAATAAGCGGTTACTGTCACTTGATTTTTATCAATATCTGGCGTGAAATGCACAGTTTCCAAATAATTTTGACCTCTGGCATCTAAATAAATAGTTTGCCAAATTCCACGGGCATCTCCGTATCCTTGTTTACCGTAAAGGGTAAAATCACGGCGTTTATCATCTGCTCTGACAACCAAATCCTGTTGCGCTCCGTACTTCAAATTAGTTAATTCAAATGAAAAAGGTGTGTATCCACCCTGATGGCTACCCAATTCTTTACCGTCTAACCAAACGGTTGTTTTCCAATCAGAAGCTCCAATGGTCACAAAAACTCTTTTGTTTTTCCATTCGTTTTTTACGGTAATTTTTTTGGAGTACCAAGCAATATCTGCTTCATTTTTCACGCCTGATAGTGGCGAACCCCAAGGAAAAGGTACACTAATGGTTTTGGTAAATTTTTTCTGTGCTGAAAACCATTTCTCATTGATTCCAGCATCATTTTTATCGAATTCAAAATCCCAATTACCGTTTAAGTTTTGCCAAAGCGACCTCTCAAAATCGGGTCTTGGGTGTTCGGGTAAAGGAATAGTTTCCTGCGAAAAACTCCTTTCAATATTGAGTAATGAAAGGAGAAAAATGGAAGTTAAAAAAATAGATTTTTTGTAATTTTGCATAATATTTTTTAATGTTTAATGGAATATATACCCGTGAAAATCCTTTATTTATTTTTAAATTTATTTTCTAAAACCTCCATAAAATAATCTCTAACCACACTTCTTGCTTGAAAATTGACCATTTATCCCGTTTTTGTGTGGTGCCCATCACTGATGGGAACTCTTGATGTTGTATTTGTGGCATACGTGTACATTGGATTGATTAGAACTTCAAAATCTTTATGTTGTTCATTTGCCATAATGGATGTCCAAATTATCCAATTCGATTTGGTATAAGTTGCTCGGCTGTCCAATGGCAAGCCAAATTCATTTTGTTTAGTAAGATAGTATTTTATTTCTGAATCGAATACTTCTTTGGGGAAATAATTCATTTTTAAAACTCTGTCCCAAACCAAATTATATTTTTGGTTCCACGTTCCTTTTTTATCAAAAGTTAAGGCATACACCCCATCACGGTTTGTAATTTTTTAATCATGGTTTAAATTTGTTTTAGATTAATTTTGTACAAATGTTTTACAGAAGTCCACAAAGTTAAAATTATGGTTTTTTATAGTTGATTCAAGGTGTATCATTATTTCAACATATTGTTTCATTTTATTTATATGATCTTTTTATGTTGTTAAATTGCTTGCTAACAAAAAATGGAATAATGAACAGGTTTAAAAAAGTATTAAGGAGTAAAAAAATATTCAAATGGTACATTTTCGCTTTCTTGTATCTGCTGATAAGCCAATCATTCCCTTTTGATAGTTCTGCACAGTCCTATTTTTTTAGAAATTATCAAGTTGAAAATGGGCTTTCTAATAATACGGTCTTTTGCAGTTTGCAAGACAAAAAAGGATTTCTCTGGTTTGGGACAAAAGACGGGCTTAATCGCTTCGATGGGTATCATTTTAAGGTATTCAATCTGACAGAAAATGAGGATAAACTGCTGAACACCAACTATACTAATTGTTTGATGACAGACAATAAGAACGTATTATGGATTGGATGCAGGAAGGGAATTTACACCTATAATTATGATAAGGAAAAATTGAAAAGTTTTAGTGATACCTTAGAAGAAATTAATGGACTTCAAATGGATGGGCGAAACAATCTTTGGATTATATCCAAGGATGTTCTTTATCGATATAATTTTGCCACAACAAAAATTAAAAAATTTCCACAAAATCAATATTTTTTAGCAACGTCCTTGTGTCGTGATGCAAATAATCAAATTTGGGTATCAACGACTGATGGTTTTATCCAAAAATATGATGATAAAACAGAGCAATTTACAAGTTATAATGTTTTTAATCATTCTCCTTTTTCGACTTCAAATTATATTTCCAAAATTCATGCAACAGAAAATAATGCTATTTTTGTTGGTACATCGAGTCAGGGATTAAAAGAATTTGACATCAAATCTTCCACCTACAAAGATTTGCTGATTCATAATCCTGATAAATCTTCCATCCATATTAGGGATATTCTTCGGTATTCAAAAAATGAATATTGGTTTGCCAGTGAATCAGGTATTTTTATTTTGAATACAGTCACTAAAAAATTTACCAACTTAAAGAAAAAAATTCTTGATCCATTTTCCTTAAACGACAATGCTATTTATACGCTTTGTATTGATAATGAAGGTGGTGTGTGGGTTGGGACTTATTTTGGAGGAGTTAATTATTATTCAAAAAAGAACGGTATTTTTCGCAAATATTTTCCCGATAACTCAAAGAAGTCGATTAGTGGGAATGCTGTTAGAGAGATTTGTGAAGACCGTTTTGGAAATATTTGGATTGGAACGGAAGATGCAGGACTCAATAAACTTAATCGAAAAACGGGAATAATTACGCAGTATATACCCACAGGCAAAAAAAATACTATTGCTCATTCAAATATTCATGGACTTTTGGCGGTAGGGAATGAATTATGGATTGGTACTTTTGAACATGGTTTAGATGTGATGGATATCAGAACGGGCAAGATTATACGTCACTATAACTCAGGTTTAGGCAAAAAACAATTGAAAAGTAATTTCATTGTTAGTTTATTAAGGACAAAATCGGGAGATATTTACGTAGGGTGTTCATCTTCATTATTTAAATTTGACCCCCGAACGGATGGATTTAATTTTGTCAAAGAGGTCGAAAGTAACATCTTTGTTTCTTCAATGTTGGAAGATTATGACCATATAATTTGGGTCGGAACGAACAATGGAGCCACTTATTTTAACTCTAAAACAGGCGAAAAAGGGAATGTTTTATATAATCCGCTTAATAACAGAAACTTATCGTATAATCGGATAAACTCCATGTTTGAAGATAGTAAACAGTGCTTGTGGTTCGCCACAGAGGGTCGTGGAGTATGGAAATTGAGCAAGGATAGAAAAAAACTTACTTCTTTCACCACCAGCAATGGGCTTCCGAGTAATTTTATCTTGAAAATTCTTGAAGATGCCAACCATAAAATATGGATTTCAACTTCAAGAGGATTAGTTAATTATAATCCGGATAAGGGGAATTTTACTACTTACACCAAAGATAATGGTTTATTGAGCGACCAGTTTAATTATAATTCTGGCTATATGGACAGTACTGGGAAAATATATTTTGGTAGCGTAAAGGGTATGATAACATTTAATCCGAGTGATTTAATGAAAGAAAAGATTGATGCGCCACTTTATATTACAGATTTTATCGTTCAAAATAAACAAGAAGAAATTGATGGGATAAACTCTATTCTGAAGAATTCAATTGTCACTACTGATGAAGTTGTTTTACCACACGATAAATCTTCTTTCAGTATTGACTTTGCCGCTTTAAGTTATATTTCTCCAGATGTGACCATTTATAGTTATTTTATGCAAGGTTTGGACAAGGAGTGGACTGAATTGAAGCGTAATAGAAAAGTTTACTTTACTAATCTTTCAACGGGTAAATACGTTTTTAAATTGAAGGCTTCCATCAACGGAAATTGGAGTAAAACAGAGAAAATATTAACCATAATTGTTCTACCACCTTGGTGGGCTACCATCTGGGCTTATCTTTTCTATGCCATTATTGTTATTTCGCTCGCCTATTATTTGCTAAGAACTTATCTTATTATTGTGGAGGATAAAAAAGAGAAGGAAATATATGAGTCGAAGATTGATTTTTTTACGAGTATTGCCCATGAAATACGAACCCCTTTGACGCTGATTAAAGGACCCGTTGAGAACTTGTTGGAACAAGTTGATGACATTCCCCAAATAAAAGAGGACGTAATTTTGATGGAAAGAAACACGGAAAGACTTATTAAATTAGTATCTCAGATTTTAGATTTTAGGAAAATTGAAACTAAAGGTTTTATCCTTGATTATACCCAAGTAAATATCACAAAACTCTTGCAGGAAGAATTTCATACTTTTGAAGATTTGGCGAAACGAAGAAAGATACAATATACGCTTGAATGTAATTCCGAAGATATTTTTGCCTTTACTGACGAAGAAGCTTTAAATAAAATTTTCAGTAATCTGTTTAATAATGCCATAAAATATGCCCATAAAAAAGTGTCTATTCGACTTTTAAAACCCATTGATAATTTAACTTTTACGATTGAATTTGAAAATGATGGATTAATAATTCCCATTGAAATGAGAGCAAAAATATTTGAACCTTTCTACCGATTAAAAGAAACCTTGAAACAGCAGGGAACTGGGATTGGCTTGTCATTAACGATGTCATTAACGAAACTATTACACGGTAAAGTTTTCGTGAAAGATACGGATGACGAACTAAACGTATTTGTGCTTTCATTGCCTTTGAAACAAAAGTAGGATTGTAAAATATCCTACAACTAAAATTAAAATTATGCAACCAACTATTTTACTTGTTGATGACAACGAAGAGATTCTCGAATTCCTTGAAAGGATTTTGAGAAATAATTATACTATTTTGAAAGCTCAAGATGGTAAAGAAGCTTTGAAAATCTTGGAAACAGAGGCAGTTCAACTCATTATTAGTGACGTAATGATGCCAATCATGGACGGATTTGAATTTTGCAAAAAAGTGAAATCTAATTTTGAGAATTCCCATATCCCTGTGATATTGCTAACTGCCAAAGATACGCTTCAGTCGAAGGTGGAAGGGCTTCAATTAGGGGCTGATGCTTATATTGAAAAACCTTTTTCTAAAGAACATTTGCAAGCACAAATTGCCAGTTTATTGAGCAATAGATATATTATTCGGGAGTATTTCGCCAACTCTCCCTTGGTAAACATAAAGTGTATCGCTCATTCAAAAATGGATGAATTATTTTTAGAAAATTTGAATGATACTATCAATAAAAACTTAGATGATACAGAATTAGACGTTGAAAAATTAGCCCAAATTTTGAATATGAGTAGAATTACACTTTATCGAAAAATAAAAGCGATTTCCGTATTAACGCCAGTTGAATTAATCAATATTACTCGACTAAAAAAGGCTGCTGAATTATTGGCACAAGGCGAATATCGTATTTTTGAGGTTTCATATATGGTAGGTTTTAGTTCTCAAAGCAATTTTGCCCGAAATTTCCAAAAGCAATTTAATATCACACCTTCTGAATATATATTATCAAAAAGGCAAGCGATTTAAACTTTGATCTCTCGATATTGAGCGTATTCAGTTACCATTATCTTATGATTATATTTTTCCCAAAATATCTTCAATCAAATCATTCATTTGATTCCCTTGTAAGTGCGGTTTTTTGTAGCGACTATCAAAACAAAATGGCTCAATCTTTTTTATCATTTCATCATGAATATACTCGTGAAGCGGGTTCAAAAGCACATTATATGACAACTCTGTTTGAAGAGAATGCACGGCAGTTGGTAATTGTAGAGCTGAGTGATTTTTATTTTTGAACCATTGATTAGTAACGGATTGCAGTGTTCTTGGGGCAGGATTGTTTCGCCAATTTTTAGGTAACATTTCGGGTTCAATTGTCAAGATTTCTTGGATGGGAATCTCAATAGTTGCTACTAACAAATCAGGAAGTTTACTATTCGGAAACCCTTCAAAATAGTGCACTAAATATTCCAACGAAGCCAATTCTACCGTTCGTGAGGTATAAATGACAGGCATACCCGCAGGATTCCACCGTCCGCCTGTGAGTTCTGCTCCTTTTCCTGACAAAAAATCTTTAGGTAATCCGTAACGTGCTGATTGCAGGCGATAGAGTTTTATCATGAATACGTTCCAAATTCAATCCGACTCAAAACATTATCCACCAATTCAAAGCCTGTAATGGTATCCAACAAATCAAGCGCTGATTTGTCACCAAATATCCGCATAGATTGTTTCATCCACGGTTTAAAATCATCAAGGGTTGAAAATACTTCTTCGCCGTGTTGATACAAAAGCATTAATTTCAAAAGGCGTTCGGTTGATGAAGTATCTAATTGAGTATCAAGAGAATATCGATGAAAAGTTCTTTCTGAAATATTTAAGATTCGAGACATATCACGGTCGGAAAGACTTAGTTTTTTAGCCACTAAATCAACTACTGCACGGCTTAATCCTTTACGAGAAAGTTCGATTAAGTCCAAAGGATTTTTAAGGCGATTTACAACAAGTGTCTGTTTCATAATCTGAAATTTTACATTATGGCGTAAATATATATGCCATTTGGCAGTTTTACAAATTTATGTTGGAGAAATAATTACTTTCCCCAATTAACAGCTACTTTTCCAATTTTCTCGCCACACATTTTTCCATTTTCATTATCATAGAAATAATTGATTCCTCCGAAGATTCTGGATATTCCCGCTTCGTTTGCCATTTCTTCTAAGCGTACAGAATCTTGGGGGAAATAATGCCCCAAATCAAAAGCTGCCGCCGCATTCCGTAAAGTGGTGATTCCTAATGAGTATCTCCGCTATTTCATTCCAATGTCCTGTGGATGTAAAAGTGCTAATGCAATTTGCATTAAACCAAGTTTTTACAACATCCATTAATGGTAATAAAAATCGTGCGAGTTTTGTGTGGGTCTAATTTAAGTTTAAGATTTTTTTCCCAACAAAAGTAGTCCCAAAAATGTAATGGCTCCATTGACTAATAATTTTTCAAAACCGAATTGGTATCCATTCAGCCATTCTTTTGAATTTATGTCAATAATGTATGTTAAAATAGGAGCGGCAATACAAACAAAAGGTACGAGAGAATCACGCACGGACATTTTTGTGAATAATCCAAAAGCAAAAAGCCCCAAAAGCGGTCCATAAGTATAGCCTGCAATATTGAAAACAGTTGAGATAATTGAAGAGCTACTCACAGCATGAAATATCAAGATAATTACGAAAAATAAGGCTGAAAAACCAATGTGAGTATAATGTTTAATCTTAGTTCTTTTTGATTCTTCGTATTTTTCAATATGCATAAAATCTATACAAAAAGCGGTAGTTAAAGCAGTCAAAGCAGAATCTGAACTGGCATACGTTGCGGCGGTAATGCCTAATAAAAAGGTTACGGCAGCCAATAATCCAAATTCGCCACTTAGAGCTAATTTAGGATATAATAAATCCGTTCTTGCAGGAATTTCAAAGCCAATTTTATCTGCATAAATGTATAGTAATGCTCCCAAACAGACAAACATCAACGTTGTAACGGCGAAAGTGCAACAAAACCAAAACATATTTTTTTGTGCTTCACCAATATTTTTGCAAGTAAGATTTTTTTGCATTAAATCTTGATCGAGTCCTGTCATTACGATGGCAATGAAAATACCCGCTACAAAGTCTTTTCCGAAGTGATGTTTATAGGAAAAATCATCAAAAAAGAACATTTGTGAATATTTGCTTTCTTGAATGGTTGAAATTAATCCACCCAAGCCTAAATCTAACTTATTAGCAATCAGAATTATCGTTAAGACTAAAGCGGTGAGGAGGAAAAATGTTTGGAGGGTATCCGTTACTATAATAGTTTTTACGCCCCCACGATAGGTATAAACCCAAATCAGGGAAATTGTTACCAAAGAAGAAACCCAAAATGGAATCCCCCATGAATCAAAAATGGCTAATTGAAGCACTTGGACGGCTAAAAACAAACGAGCCGCCGAACCTAAAGTACGGGCAAGAAGGAAAAATGATGAACCCGTTTTATAGGACCATTTGCCCAAACGTTTTTCTAAATACGTATAAATAGAAATTAAATTTAACCGATAATATAAAGGGAGAAGTACCGTTGCGATAACAAAATATCCAACTAAATTCCCTAAAATAATTTGGTAATAAGATAATTTATCCACCCCAACTGCTCCAGGAACGGAAATGAACGTAACGCCCGAAATAGACGTTCCAATCATACCAATAGCGACTAACCACCACGGTGATTGCTTATTGGCGGTAAAAAAAGTGTTGGTGTCAGCACCTTTGGAAGTGTAGTGAGCAACAACAATTAACATCAAAAAGTAAACAGCTAAAATTCCGAAAGCTAAACTTGTGGTCATAAGTTTTTAATTAATAATTAATAACTGGAAATTGAAAATTAACAATGAATAATTAAAACTTACTAAATATCTGACCTTCATTGAAGACTGACAACTTTTAATTATTAACGGTTAATTGTTTTCCTTTCACCAAAATTGAGAAAATTTGTTAAATTTGCTATCATAAAAGACTAATAATTTTCACAATCATCGTTATATCAGTAGTATGTTACCTAAAAACGATGATTACACCATATAGAACAGAAATAAATGCGACCTTTTGAACAATTTGAAGAAGACGTTGATGTATTAGATCAAGTTATTGATGTCGATCAGAACGACCTCATGGTTTTTAACGATGAAATAAATACCTTCGATTTTGTTATCAATGCACTCGTAGAAGTGTGTGGACATACGGCTGAACAGGCTGAACAATGCACGTTACTTATTCATTACAAAGGAAAATGTTCTGTCAAAAAAGGAACATTTGAAGAACTCGTGCCATTGCGAAATGATATTTGTCGCAGAGGAATTGATGCGAAAGTTATTTAAATACTCATAACACATAACTCCTTTGAATTATCCATCAAAACTTATAGAAAACGCCGTAGAAGAAATCTCAAAATTACCAGGAATCGGAAAGAAGACGGCATTAAGAATGGCTTTGCATTTGCTGAAACGGGACGAACGCCAGACGCTTCAACTTTCGGAAGCGATGATTGCTATGAGGACTAAAACCCAATATTGCCGATTATGTCATAATATTTCGGATGGTGAATTATGCCAGATTTGTTCTAATCCAAAGCGAGACGAATCAATTATTTGTGTGGTTGAGGATACTCGTGATGTTTTAGCCATCGAAAATACTTCACAATATAGAGGAATGTATCATGTTTTGGGAGGAATTATTTCACCTTTGGAAGGTATTGGTCCTAATGATTTAATGATAGATTCACTGCTGAAAAGAATTTCGGATAGAATAGGAACGGATTTAGAAATAAAAGAAATTATTTTAGGATTAAGTCCAACCATGGAAGGTGATACCACAGCATTTTATTTAACGAAAAGATTAAAACCCTTGAATATTAAAATTACAACGATTGCCAGAGGGATCCCGATTGGTGGAGATTTGGAATATGCTGATGAAATAACCTTGGGAAGAAGTATTGTTAGTCGAATTGTTTATGAGTAATTGATAAAATAAAGGTTATGCAAACATCACAATTAATGCAGGAAATATTTAAGCTACCATTGGACAAAAAGTTCTTTTGTAGTTGAGCAGACATTGAAATTTATCAAATCAGAAGAAGGAAATAAACATCTTGCTGTGGCTGCCGAAGCATTGTATGATGATTATATGAATGATAAAGAACTTACGGCATTCACTAAAATTTAATTAATTCTAAAACCAACAAAATCATGAAGAAGATTATTTTTACCCTTATTCTTATCGGTATAAGTTTTTTTGGCTTTGCTCAAAATGAAATGAAATTAAATGAAGTAAAACCCCAAGAACTTACTTCGCCAATCATGTTAGATTTCTTGAAAAATTATCAGGGAAAAAATGGTATTCAGAAAATAGAAAAGGGGATTCCTTTTACTTCTGAATTACCAAAAAGGGGTATTCAAGGAGATAAAAATATAAAGATAGAGACTGAAAACATTGATAATATGACGATCATAAAACCAAATTTGCTTGCAATTATGAGAATGACAATTATTGTTCCCGATGAGAATACGCATTATACGATGAAAATTATGAATTCAGATACGAATAAATTACAACCAATTAAATAAGTAAAATAAATTTCTAAACGGGCAAAAGCTAAACGCCAAAACTCAGAAAACTCATGAATCGTAAAAATTTCATCCAAACCACCTTAGCCTCAGTAGCCGCTTTATCTGGTTTGCCATCATTTGGCTTCTCGTTCAGTAGAAGCTACAATAATAAATTACCAAAAATGACTTTGGAACAAACAATGCTTGAAAATGCTCCATTTTCTTTGCCTGCTTTGCCTTATTCACCCGAAAGTTTAGAGCCAAATATTGACAAAATGACGATGGAAATTCACCATGGTCGTCATCATAAGGCTTATATTGATAATTTGAATAAGGCGGTAGTGGGTACTACGTTAGAAAAATTCTCTTTGTATGATATATTGAAAGATGCAGGAAAACAAACACCTGCCATTCGTAACAATGCTGGTGGACATTGGAATCATACTTTTTTCTGGAATGTGATGTCGCCAAAGGGTGGAGGAACGCCAAAAGGTGCATTGGCAGATGAAATCACGAAGACGTTTGGATCATTCGATAAATTCAAAGAAGAATTTGCGAAGGCAGGAACAACTCGTTTTGGGTCAGGATGGGCTTGGTTGATTGTTCAGGATAAAAAATTAGTCATTTCTTCAACGCCAAATCAAGATAATCCTTTAATGGATGTAGCTGAGAAAAAAGGCACGCCAGTTTTGGGATTAGATGTTTGGGAACACGCTTATTATTTGAAATATCAAAACAAACGTGCTGACTATATTACCGCTTTCTGGAATGTTGTCAATTGGGATGCTGTGACTAAAAATTATGAAAATGCTTTGAAATAATATTGTAGGTATGAGGTAGAAAGTATGAATTATTAAATTACTTAGAAATTCAAGCCTTCTATCTTATGCCTCATATCTAAAAATAAAATGACACTTCTCAACACAATTCCTTCGCTTGATTTAGCGGATTTTACTACTGGCGATGCCACTTGCAAAGCTAAATTTGTGCAAGATTTAGGTACAGCTTTCAATAATATAGGTTTTGTAGCCATTAAAAATCATGGTTTGACAAATGATAAAACTACTGATTTATATGAAACCGTTCAGGAATTTTTCCTTTCTTCGGATGAATTAAAACAAAAATATGCCATTGAAGGAATTGCTGGACAAAGAGGTTACATTGGAAAAGGGAAAGAAACTGCTAAAGGATTTAAGGCGGCTGATTTAAAAGAATTTTATCACGTTGGTCAACCAATACTTAATGATGGTGACCCAATTTGGCAAGAATATCCTGATAATGTTTTTCCAAATGAATTCCCTAATTTCGAGAACGATACGCTTCATACTTACCGTACTCTGGAGAGTGCGGGTAAGCAATTATTACGAGCCATCGCCTTATATTTAGAATTGCCCGAAAACTATTTTGAAGATAAAGTAAAACATGGTAATTCCATTTTAAGAGCCATTCATTATTTTCCAATTCTTAACCCCGAAGAATTACCAGAAGGTGCTGTTCGGGCAGCCGCTCATGGAGACATCAATTTAATAACTCTTTTGATGGGTGCATCTGCGGAAGGTTTGGAAGTATTGCGTACTGATGGAAAATGGATTGCGATAACTTCATTGCCCGATTATGTGGTGGTAAATGTGGGTGATATGCTCGACCGTTTAACCAATCATAAATTAAAATCAACAATTCATAGAGTTGTTAATCCTCCAAAAGAAAAATTGGGAACCTCTCGTTTTTCAATACCTTTTTTTATGCACCCTCGTTCAGAAATGGATTTGACTTGTTTGGATTCTTGTGTAGATGTAGAACATCCAAAAATGTATGTTAATATGACCGCTGGAGAATTTTTAAATGAGCGACTGATTGAATTGGGATTAAAGAAATAATAGCTGCCACATAAATATTTTAAGATAGGCTAAACCAATATGAAAAAAATCAGACGACTCATTTTTTTAAAGGACGTACTGATTTTGGCGTGTACTTCATTTGGTGGACCGCAAGTACATTTAGCGATGTTTATTGACCTTTTCGTGAAGAAAAGAAATTATCTCTCCGAAGCAGAACTTCTTGAAATTCAGGCACTTTGTGCAATGCTCCCTGGACCAACTTCCACCCAAACTATTACGGCTTTGGGGTACAAAATCGGAGGTCCAAATTTAGCCTATATCACTTTATTAGTTTGGATTACGCCCGCCGTTGCCATTATGACGGCGGCGGCTTTTGGTATGACCTACCTCCGAAATCGTGAATTAATCCGATTTATTCAACCCATCGGAGTTGCATTTATTATTCATGCTGGCTATATTTTAGGTAGAAAAGTTATCAAAAATAAGGTAGGAATAATCTTGATGTTTATTTCTGCGACCTTTGCATTTTACTATCAATCGCCGTGGGTTTGCCCAATTGCCTTGATTGTGGGTGGTACTTTTACTTCCTTTAATTACAAAGATTATCCTCTTCAAACAAAGCATAAAATGGTTATTCCTTGGTCTAACTTTAATCTTTTTTGGGGATTTCTCTTGTTTTTGGCTGTTTTGGGACATTTTACAAATTACGAGCCTATTCGACTTTTTGAGAATTTTTATCGTAACGGTAGCCTTACTTTTGGCGGAGGACAAGTTCTCGCTCCGATGCTTTATACCGAATTTGTGGAATTTAAGGGACTCGTCCGTGGGGATGATTTTCTTACGGGCATGGCACTTTCTCAAGCATTACCAGGACCTGTTTTTGCGTTAACTTCTTATTTAGGTGTTTTAGTAATGAAAAGCGGAACATGGTATGAGCAATTATTGGGAAGTATGGTTGGGGCAGCAGGAATCTTTTTGCCAGGAACATTTTTGATATTCTTTGTGTATCGAATTTGGGGACAATTAAAACAATTCAGAGGAATAAGGGCTTCTTTAGATGGCATCAATGCAACTTCCATTGGACTAACGCTTGCGGCAGCTTTTACTTTTATCGTTCCAATGGTGCTTCGAGTTGATTATCTGGGACTTATCACGGTTTTAATCACTTTATGTCTTACACAGTTTACTAAAATTCCTACGTTTTTTATTTTCTTGGGTGGGCTGGTTTTAGGGCTGTTGGTTTAAATGAAAAAAAATTATACTAATGGTTTACTAAATTTTTCCATTTGAGCATAATACGCTCGTGCCTCGATTAATGTTTTCAAGTTTGAGATACGATTGAGGAAGTCGGAGAGTTTTTGCATAATTATCGGATTATGTTAAAAGCGTAAAATATGACTCCTAAAAAATATAAGTCTCCCCGTCGTTTTAGAAAAGATTTATTGATTTTTTGGTAAGATGCGAAGGGCAAAACATTACAAAGATTCTCTCAAGCCAAGGTCAGAAGGAAGTCCATCTAAACTTTTTAAGTTATTGATTTTGATATACTCTTGTAGCCCTTTTGCTCCTTCTTGTTCAGCCCATTTGAAATGGATATCCCTTTCGCTCATAAAGTCAAACATGGGTATTCCAAAGCCACATGAAGTCTGAACTAAATGTATATCTGCCACGATGATTTGTCGGGTACTTGGATAAATAGTAAAGTGCGGAGCGTATAAATCCCAATCCGCAGAATTTGGTAGTACCGCAAAGCCTTTGCCGTATAATCTGAGAATATTGGGCGTTTTATCGAATGAACAAAACATAATCGTGATTCGTCCATTTTCTAAAGTGTGGGCAGAGGTTTCATTTCCACTACTGATTACATCCATGTAACCAATTTTATTGTTACCCAATACCCGAAAGGCATCCATTCCTTTGGGAGAAAGATTAATATGTCCTTCCGCACTCAAAGGAGCGGAGGCTACAAAAAAAATATGTTGTTGCTTGATAAATTCCTGATGTGCAGGACTTATTGAATCGCTAAATTTTCCCATGGTTAAAAGTTTTGCGGAATCTACAAAAATAAGACACGCTTACTATCTTAATTTTAATTTTGGTGAAATCTAAGGAATTAATGGGGTAATATCAATTTTACTTACTACCTCGATACTAATTTCTGCGATTTTTTCTGCGAATTTTTCACCAAATAATGAAATAGCATACTTTGTAAATTTCCAAACACTTTTTGTCAATTTTCCTAACATTTTAGATATACGTTCTATAACTATATTTTGCGGAAGTGATGTTAATTCTTCTTCTAAATTTAAACAGTCATTCTGTACTTCCTCAATTATTGATATTTGACTTTCTGAAAGATTATCTTTTGATTTCTCTAGGATGTTAGATAATTGTTGTAAATATTCTTCAATTAGAAGGATTCGTTCAAAGTCAAAAGGGATTTCATCCGCTTTTGGGTCAGACATTTTATATTTTTGAAAATAATGTTTAGAATGTTCTTCCACTATTGGATCATCATAAATAGTTTTAATGTCCTTATATCTTTTCAGAATTAAAAGCCAATCATTAAAACTTACCAGAGCTTCTTCAAGCGTATTAAATCCTACTTCAATTTCAAAATTTGAAGATTCAGATGCAGGTTTTTTTTTAATAATATAAGTTCCTCTACTATCTTCTTGACGGAGTTTAAAATATAAATCAGAGTTAGGGTCAGAATCTTTTACTGATAAAAAATTTTTTTCATCCCTCAACGTAGTGAGTAAAACTCTATTTTCATTAATAATTGGTGTAATTCTTTCCAGAACAACAATTGGTACTTTTTTCTTCATTGAATGTATAAATTTAAAATGGATGAGTGGAAAATTATCATATCAATATTAACAAATTCTTTGCGAGCTTCAAATAATTGAATTACAAAAAAAAACCACCAAACAAAGTCCAGTGGAGATTTTTAAAGTCAGAATTTCTACTTCAATAAATTCAACAAATACTGTCCATATCCACTCTTCAAAAGCGGCTCGGCTATTTTTGTTAAGGTTTGAGTCTAACGATTTTTTTATCTCGCATCACTACTAAATCCGTCTTTTTATATTTCTTGTATTCAATCAAGTTTTCGTAAGTTTTTTCGAGTCCAAATAGAATTTTCTCTTTTATTTCAAGTGCTTTTTGTGGGTTCATAATAGTATGATTTTAGTTCATTGAATTTTACAGAATCAATAATATGAAGTAACTCATTTATAGATTTATCCGCAATTAAACTATGATTTCCTTGTGAATTATCAAAAATAAGTACATAATCAACTATGTCAAGGTAAATATCAAATAGATTTTGTATTCCAGCCTTATACCTTCTTTCAATGATATTAGGTTCGATATTGTGTCCCCCCTCGGAAAATCTTGTTTTTACCCTTTCTTTGGCTAAATTAATTGTCTCTAACCAAAAGTAAAGTAAAATAACAGTATAACCTTTTAATTTAGCTTCAGCGATTGTATTTTTATAACTTTTTGTTGCCAAAGTAGTTTCGAACGCAAAACTATGATTGTCAGATAGTAATTCCTTAATTCTATTCAACATAATCCTTCCTGATTCCAATGAAACACGTTCTGGTTGAAATGGAGAAATTCCTTTTGCTATTTCATCGGCATTTACAAACTCTTTACAATCTAAAATTTCGGGTAAAATAGTAAATGAAGCGGTGGTTTTTCCTGCTCCGTTACAACCTGAAATTATATATAAATACTTATCATTCATTTGAATTACTAAAAAATCGTGTGTTTCTACTTCAACAAATTTAACAAATACTGTCCATACCCACTCTTCACCAATGGTTCGGCGATAGTCTTTAATTGTTCTTCATTGATATAACCCATACGAAAAGCAACTTCTTCGATACAGCCAATTTTCATACCTTGTCTTTCTTCAATTACTTGGACAAATTGCCCTGCTTGCATCAGAGAGGCAAATGTACCTGTGTCTAACCAAGCGGTTCCACGGTTCAAAACGCCTACTTTTAACTTACCTTGTTTTAAATATTCTTTATTCACGTCTGTAATTTCGTATTCTCCACGGGGCGAAGCAGCAATGTTTTTTGCTATTTCCACGACAGAATTATCGTAAAAATATAGCCCAGGAACTGCATAATTTGACTTTGGCTCGGTTGGTTTTTCTTCAATAGACAGGACATTGAAATCTTTGTCAAATTCCACAACGCCATAACGTTCTGGGTCATGAACTTGGTAGGCATAGACAACACCACCTTGTGGGTCATTGTTGGCTTGAAGTAATTTGCTCAAACCACTTCCGTGAAAAATATTATCACCCAAAACCAACGCCACTTTATCGTCACCAATAAATTCTTCACCAATTACAAATGCCTGAGCAAGTCCGTTAGGCAATGGTTGTTCGGCATAAGAAAACTGACAACCAACTTGAGAACCATCACCTAACAATTTTTTGAAATGTGGTAAATCGTGGGGAGTTGAAATAATCAAAATCTCCTTGATGCCCGAAAGCATCAAAATCGACAGAGGATAATAAATCATCGGTTTGTCGTAAACAGGCATTAGTTGTTTACTAACTGCCAAAGTTAATGGGTGAAGACGTGTGCCTGAGCCACCTGCAAGTATGATTCCTTTCATTTTTGTGCGTTTGCTGATATTGCTATTTTTAAACTATCTCGCCAATACGGAACTTTAATTCCGAATGTCGTTTTAATTTTTGTTTTATCCATTACTGAAAAAGCTGGACGAGTGGCTTTTGTTGGGTATTCGCTTGTTTTTAAAGGATTGACGATAACGTCAACTTTTCCCAATTCAAAAATTGCTCGGGCAAAATCGTACCAAGAAATAGCTCCTTCATTGCTATAATGATAAATTCCATAGGCTTTTTTCTCTGAGCCAATAATATCTAACAAAGCACCTGCCAAATCAATACCATAAGTTGGCGAACCAATTTGGTCGGCTATAATCCCTAATGAATCACGTTCGGTACCCAAGCGTAACATGGTTTTCATGAAATTACCTGCAAATTCTGAATACAACCAGGCTGTCCTAACGATAAAATGTTTCTCCAGAACAGATTCTACGGCTTTCTCACCCTCTAATTTTGTTAATCCATAAATACTAATGGGGACGGTTGGGTCGGTTTCTGACAATAATGAGGGAATATTACCTTCAAAAATGAAATCTGTAGATACTTGGAGCATCGTAGCATCAAATTTTACACATAATTTTGCAATATTTTCAGCACCATCACGATTGATTTTACGAGATAAATCCACTTCATCTTCCGCTTTATCAACGGCGGTATAAGCTGCACAATTTATTACAAAGGCAGGTTTTTCTTTTATAAAGAGTTTTTCTAAAACCTCAATATCCAAAATATTACCCACAAATTCATCAGCAAAAGTGATTGATGTGATTTCTCTTTCAGAAGCAACTTTTTGGAGGCATTGCCCTAATTGTCCAGTGCCTCCTAATACTAATATATTCATGGATTTTTTAAATTAGCGATTTGCATACATTTCTGTATAATACTTCTGATAATTCCCCGAAGTAACATTATCCAGCCATTCCTGATTATTTAAAAACCAATCTACGGTTTTTTCTAAGCCTTCTTCAAACTGTAAAGAGGGTTTCCATCCTAATTCATTCATGATTTTTGTAGCATCAATCGCATAGCGGAGGTCATGCCCTGCACGGTCGGTTACATAGGTGATAAGTTTTTCAGAAGTACCTACTTCACGACCCAATTTTTCATCCATCGTTTTGCAAACTAACATAACAATATCAATATTTTTCCACTCATTGAAACCGCCAATGTTATAAGTTTCACCGATTTTTCCATCATGAAAAACTGTATCAATGGCTCTTGCATGGTCAACCACAAATAACCAATCTCTCACATTTTCACCTTTTCCATAAACTGGCAAAGGTTTGTTATTCAAGATATTATGAATAATTAAAGGCAATAATTTCTCAGGAAAATGATTTGGTCCGTAGTTGTTTGAACAATTGGTTATCACTACGGGCAATTTATAGGTACTTCCATAAGCACGAACAAAATGGTCGGATGAAGCCTTTGATGCTGAGTAGGGTGAACGTGGGTCGTAAGGCGTAGTTTCCAAGAAAAATTCTTCTGGGTTATGCAACTCTCCATACACTTCATCCGTTGAGACATGGTAGAAACGCTTGCCTTCCATGTTGTCTTTCCAACTTGTTTTGGCAGCATTTAAGAGGTTACAAGTTCCAATAACATTGGTCATCACAAACGCCATTGGATCTGTAATTGACCTATCTACATGAGACTCCGCTGCCAAATGAATGACACCATCAAATTGATGTTCGGTAAAAAGATTATCAATGAAATCTGCATCCACAATGTCTCCTTTTACGAAGCTATAATTTGGAAAATTTTCAATATCTGTGAGATTCGCTAAATTTCCTGCATACGTTAATTTGTCAAGATTTACGATTTGATATTCTGGATATTTGGTAACAAAAAGTCGTACAACGTGAGAACCAATAAATCCCGCTCCGCCTGTGATTAGTAA
>JACMRQ010000150.1 GCA_014376355.1 Arcicella sp.
ACAGTTCATTGGGCGGCGGATGCTATAGAACACAATGAAATCATTTATTCGATTATCAAAAATGAGGGTGTAAACCGCATGGTCAAATCTAAATCCATGCTCACGGAAGAATGCCATTTGAACGATTTTTTGAAAGAGAAAGGCGTTGAAGTAATTGATTCTGACCTTGGCGAACGTATCGTACAGATGCGAAATGAGTCCCCCTCCCACATCGTCTTGCCAGCTATTCACCTAAAAAGGTCAGATGTTGGCGAGACTTTCCATAAACATTTAGGAACTGAAAAAGGAGCCACCGACCCTCAGTATTTAACGGAAGCTGCTCGCCAGCACCTACGAGATACATTTTTAACTCGTAAAGTTGCTTTAACGGGTGTTAATTTTGCCATTGCTGAAACAGGAGGATTTGTAGTTTGCACCAACGAAGGGAACGCCGATATGGGTGTACATTTAGCGGACGTACACATTGCGTGCATGGGTTTTGAAAAGATAATTCCGAAGACAGAACATTTGGGTGTTTTCTTAAGATTATTAGCCAGAAGTGCCACAGGACAACCCATTACTACTTTTTCGAGTCATTTTCACAAACCACGTGAAGGGCAAAAAATGCACATTATCATCGTGGATAATGGTCGAACAAAGCAATTAGGCCGCCCAGATTTTAGAAATTCTTTGAAATGCATTCGTTGTGCGGCTTGTTTTAATACCTGCCCTGTTTATCGTCGTTCAGGAGGACATAGTTATCATACTGCAATTGCTGGACCGATTGGGTCAATTCTCGCTCCGAATTTGGATATGGCTCAAAATGCAGATTTGCCTTTTGCTTCTACACTCTGTGGCTCGTGTTCAAATGTTTGTCCCGTGAAAATTGATATTCACGAACAACTCTATAAATGGCGACAGGTTTTGGTGAAAGAAGGACACGTCCCGACTTTTAAAAAGTTAGGAATTCAATCTATGGCGAATGTTTTAAGTTCGCCAAGTTTTTACAGAACGGCAGGTAAATTAGGAAGATTTTTGATGAAAAATACGCCTTTTGTAGTTAATAATGATTTGAATATTTGGTATCAACAAAGGGAAATGCCTGATGTGCCAAAAGAGAGTTTTCGAGAATGGTATGTTAGGGAGAAAGGAAAAAGTTGAAAGTTTAAAGTAAAAAGTAAAAAACGCAAAACGGAAAGTAAAAAGTAAAAAACGGAAAGGGAAAAAGGAAAGAAAAGATAGTACAAAAATAGTTGAAAACTATTTTTGTAAATAAAATTACCCTTTAATAAATCATTAAATCACAAATAAATAATGTCATCCAGAGAACAGATATTATCTAATATAAAAAAAAATCAGCCTGATTATCAAGAACTTAATATAAACTTTAAGTTTGAATCAGTTTATGAAAATTTGTACGAAAAATTCTCTGAAATTCTACATTTTGTGGGAGGAAAAGCCCTTGAAGTTAGTTCTTACCAAGAAATCAAGGACGATGTAAGACAACATTATCAAGGTGTTACAAATATTGCTACAACAATTGATGAACTTTCAGAATTGTCGGATTTTAGCCTTAATATATCTGACCCACATGAGTTAGAAATGCTTAATCTTGCTATTATCAAAGGAGATTTTGCCGTAGCTGAAAATGCCGCAATTTGGGTTTCTGAAAAACAACTACCTCATCGTGCTTTGCCAATGATTACTCAATACTTAGCAATTGTTATTCATAAATCCGACATTTTAACGAATATGCACCGTGCTTATGAGAGAGTAAAAGTGGATGAAACTGGTTTTGGCACATTTATTTCTGGTCCTTCAAAAACGGCAGATATTGAGCAAAGTTTAGTCATTGGAGCTCATGGAGCGAGAAGTTTAGTGGTTTATGTGTTAACTTAAAAATGAATGGATATTTCGTTCAAATCGAAATATCCATTCATTTTTTCTTTTAGATTTAGTCAGATATTTTGAAGTTCATCACCTCACCGATACAAAGTTTTTCGTATGATGATAAGGTACCGCAAAAAGACACACATTCTCAAAAAGCCACCTATCGGATTTGATGTATTACCAATTAATAAGATTTTTGAATACCAAGTAATTTACACCCTTTCTGCTAATTCTTTCACTTGATTTACTATTTTCTCCTCCAAAAATGACAAATCAATTTTAATGTACGGAATCAACTGCTCTTCCAACATTCTTGCCCATTCAGTCATGTACAAAACTACATCTTCACGCACGTTGTGACGCATTTTATTACGTCTTTCCAAAGGAATACGTAATAAAATCTTTTGGTCTGAAAGCCACTCTAAATCTCGTAAATCGGTTACTGATAATCCACGATTGAGTAAATCGGCAATTAATAAATCGATGTTCAATCCACTTGTAGGGCAAAATTCTTCTACCTGTTCCCGCCAATCTCCACGTCCTTGCATTGCAAACTGATGGATTTCGGCCTTAGTTAAACTGGTTAATTCCTGAGCCAAGTTTCCACAATTACAACTACCCATGTGTCCCCATTGGTAGTTTCCGCCTTCCGCTAATTTTTTGGCAGTAATGCGAAGGGCATTAATTAAATCTGGATTTGCGTGTGCCATTTACGTATGTTTTTATATATATTGAAATCTGTTTGTTCTTGCAAATTACAACTTAATGTAAAAGATTTTTGTTTAATTATTCCAAAAACTCTTAATAATGTCAAATGGATTGAAAGCTACTGTTTCGAGAAGAAGAAAACATACTTTAAGGGATTTTGTGGAGTGATTTTAAGACTACCCAATTATTGAGTATACAAAGCCGATCCAATTAATTTTGGGTCGGCTTCACTTTTTATGTATATTACGTATTCCAATTATTTACCAATCTAAAAATTATTCAATCAACATGAAAAAAATCATTACTTTAATGGCATTAATTGGGTTTGTTTCGGCAAATTCACAAGGGCAAAACACCACAGCCTTGAAAGCCAAAATTACCCAAAAAGCCGAAAGTCTGGAAGCCAAAGTAGTAGCATGGAGAAGAGATTTTCACCAAAATCCAGAATTAGGTAATCGTGAATTCAAAACTGCCGAAAAAGTAGCGAACCATCTCAAGTCCTTGGGAATAGAAGTTCAAACTGGCGTTGGAAAAACTGGCGTTGTAGGAATTCTGAAAGGTGGAAAACCTGGTCCAGTTGTAGCTTTACGGGCAGATATGGACGGTTTACCAGTAAAGGAAAGAGTTGAAATTCCCTTCGCTTCAAAAGCCATTGGAGAATATAACGGGCAACCTGTAGGGGTGATGCACGCTTGCGGGCACGATACGCACGTGGCAATTTTAATGGGAACCGCTGAAATTTTAGCGTCTATGAAAAACGAATTGAAAGGTACAGTTAAATTTATTTTTCAACCCGCTGAAGAAGGAGCTCCTGAAGGCGAAGAAGGAGGTGCCGCTTTAATGATAAAAGAGGGGGTATTAGAAAATCCGAAAGTAGATGTAATTTTTGGTTTACACATCAACGCCCAAACCGAAGTTGGCAAAATTAGATACCGCCCAGGCGGAACAATGGCAAGTTCCGACTGGTTTAGAATCAAGGTTAAAGGCAAGCAAACGCACGGTGCGAGTCCTTGGCAAGGCGTTGATCCTATCGTAACGGCTTCCCAAATTGTAATGGGTCTGCAAACGATTGTCAGTAGAAACGCTCCACTAACAGAGTCAGCGGCAGTAGTAACAGTCGGACAAATTGCAGGTGGAGTCAGAAGCAATATTATTCCAGAAGAAGTAAACATGAATGGAACAATTCGCACACTTGATCCTGCCGTGCAAGATATGATTCATGCCCGTATAGCTCAAATTGCCACAAATATTGCCCAAAGTGCAGGAGCAACAGCAGAAGTAAAAATTACAAAAATGTGTCCAATTACATTTAATGACATCGCTCTGACTGAAAAAATGGTTCCTACCTTAGAAAGTGTGGCGGGAAAGGAAAATGTTTCTATCACGGCAGCTGCAACGGGTGCAGAAGATTACGCATTTTATCAACAAAAAGTGCCAGGATTATTCTTTTTTTTGGGAGGAGCTCCTAAAGGAAAGCGTGAAACTGAAACTGCTCCACACCACACGCCAGATTTTTATATTGATGAAAGTGGCTTTGTTTTAGGCATGAAATCAATGGCAAGTTTAGTGGTTGATTATATGGAAAATGTAAATGTTAAATAAGGTTTATACAAAAAGGAAGGCTTCGTATAAAACGAAACCTTCCTTAAACTAAAGTAATATTTTATATAATTATCTTCTTCTCTTCTTCCGTTTTATACGAGGATTGGAAGGTTTTGGTGTACTCTTTACCTCCAAAACTTCAGAATTTTTTATTTGCTTGATTCTTTCCTCTAAATCCACTATCACACGAGCAGACATCTGCTTGCTTGCATCGTTAGCCTCGTTCAAAGATTTGTAGGCTGATTGAAGCTTGTCATAATCAGATCCTAATTCACCATACTTTTTACTCAAAGACTCAAAATTATCTTTTCCGTCTTCTTGACATTTCACATAATCTTCATTTTTACGTTTGAATTGGCTTTCCATACTAAAACGATAACTGCTCAATTCTGCATTCTCTTGACGCTCTTTCTGTAATTGATTTTCTAACCTTCGGGCTTGGTCTTGAAGGTCAGAGATTTGTTTAGTATCTTTACAACTGGTCAGACCCAGACCCGCAAATAAAGTTACTAATAAAAGTAGGTAAATCTTTTTCATAAAAAAAATCTTGAGTTGTGGATTATCTTATTTTTTGTCTAATTTATCAACTTTTTTGTAGAAATCAAAATTACTCCCTTGTTTCATTTCTTCCCAAATTTTGTTTTTGTTTTGGTAAATTCAATCTATATTACCGTTAATTAAATAATTTTATTAGGCTTTATATTTTAAGATAAATGTCAAAATACGTTTTTTATATATGCATAAAACATTTGATAGAAATTCAATTGAAAACAGCAAACTTTTAAGTTTTAGAAAAAGTTTATTCGGATTTTTTGAATTAAACGCATTAAGAAATTTTAACATTCTTTAGGAAAAATAGACTGATAATTGTCGTAGATTTATGACAATATTTTCTCTGAAAATTCGTTTTTTTTAAGTTGGGAAATCTGCTTATCACTATAAACACCCTTTTCGGGCTTTTAATATGAAACGAAATGTACTTTTTGGCATTATTTTGTGTGGCTCATCCGTCACAACTTTCGCCCAATTGTCTGATATTCAAAAGCCTGTCACCATTACGCCCTATATTTCCATCCAAAATTTTGATTGGATTGGACGCTCTACTATTGGTAAAGCGGGAGTACAATTACAGTTTAAACCAATCAAAAAATTAAATTTAGCCATTGATGGAAGTGTATTCAACAGTTTAGGAAGTTCAATAATCTTAAATAACGATATTTCAGCATCAAGTTCTTTTGATAATAATGGAAAATATGGAACCGCTTATGGACCGTCAGGTACTGGTAGTTCTGTATTGCCAAAAACAATTTATCAAGGTGCTTTTATAAATATTGATGCTGGAATTCCAATAAAGTTAGGAGATAGTTCAAGGACAATAATCGAGCCTTTTGTGAGCATTGAAGGAAAAATCTGGAATCGTTCAGCAGACTATGGAACTGAAGCAAACCCATCGATATATGAAGAAAAATACAAGTTTCTATCGCCAGCTTTAGGGGCAAAACTTAGTTACAATACCAAGTCAAAAATTAAATTAAGCCTTAGGATATCAGCAAGTTATCCTGCCATTTCAAAATTAAAAACAGATTCAAAAAATTTCACTCATCCCAACACTGAAATTGATTTAACGAAGTGGCTCTCTCCATCCGTTGAATTGGGTGTGAGAGTTAAAAAAATAACTTTAAAACTCCGCTACGAAAGAATCAATATTGGAATTTCTGATTCAATTAAAGGGTGTTCACCTGCCTCTCATGCAGATGTAACGGGCATTTCAATTGGATATGATTTTTAATTTAAGATTCTCCCATTCCACCCTTAATAGCCTCATAATCAGATTTCAAACGTCCCACTTCACGAGCCAAAAAGGTTTGTAGTTGAATATTAAATCCAAATTGCTCTTCTTTGGTCAAAGAGGCATAATAATCCTTTAATTCTTGATTAATAATTGCCCGTTCCTCCGCAGAATGTGCATTGATAGAACGTGTATGATATTTTTTAAAATTGAAATCCATTTTCTTGACATTATAATGAAGCTACAAAATTAAAGATATTGAGTCAAATTATCACCGTCTAAATTTCTTATAATTTATAAATACAACTTATGACGACATTTATGACCAACCTCTCACGACTTACGCTTACATTGTCGTAACTTTGCACTCCAATTTTAACCAATCCTATTACCATACGTAATGGGCGTTTTTAATGAAAACTAAAACATTACGCAAAAATAAAATTAATATCGTTACACTTGGTTGTAGTAAAAACTTAGTTGATTCGGAAGTAATTTATACCCAACTGAAAGGAAATGGTATAAATGTAAGCCATGAATCCAAAAAAGACGATTCAAATATTGTTATCGTGAATACTTGCGGATTTATTGATAATGCCAAACAAGAATCCATTGATACTATTTTAAGGTATGTTGATGCTAAGGAAGCAGGCTTGATTGATAAATTATATGTAACTGGTTGTCTTTCTCATCGTTATAAAGACGAACTGGAAGCTGAAATTCCTTTGGTTGATGCTTTTTTTGGAACGAATGAGTTACCAAGATTACTAAAAACACTGAAAGCGGATTATAAGCACGAATTAATTGGCGAACGCCTTTTGACGACTCCAACGCATTACGCTTACCTAAAAATTGCCGAAGGTTGCGACCGCCCTTGTTCGTTTTGTGCTATTCCTTTAATGCGTGGTGGACACGTTTCAAGAACCATTGAAGATTTAGTTATTGAAGCAAAATCTTTGGTGAGAAGAGGAACGAAAGAATTGATTTTAATTGCTCAAGATTTGACTTATTACGGTTTGGATATTTATAAAAAACGCAATCTCTCTGAGTTATTAAAACATTTCTCAGACATTGAAGGCTTGGATTGGATTCGTTTACAATATGCTTATCCAGCAGGTTTTCCGATGGATGTTTTGGACGTGATGAACGAAAGATCAAATATTTGCAAATATTTAGATATGCCTTTACAAAGTGGTTCAACGGATATTTTGAAGAAAATGCGTCGTGGAATTACCCGTGAAAAAACCGAAGATTTAATCAATGCCATTCGTGATAAAGTGCCCGAAATTGCTTTGAGAACAACCTTAATTGCGGGACATCCAGATGAAACTGAAGCCGATTATGAGGAAACGTATCGCTTCGTGGAAAAAATGCGTTTCGACCGTTTGGGCGTTTTCACGTACTCACACGAAGACCAAACGCATTCCCATTCTTTCGAGGACGACGTGCCAGCGGAAGTTAAACAGGAACGTGCCGATGAAATTATGGCTTTGCAACAGGATATTTCGATGGAGTTGAATCAAGCCAAAATTGGAAATACTTACAAAGTTTTGTTCGATAGAAAAGAGAATGGACATTTTGTGGGAAGAACACAATTTGACTCACCAGAGGTTGACAATGAAGTACTTATTCCTGCTTCACAGTTTGTCCGTTTCGGAGATTTTGCCAATGTTAAAATCAATAAAGCCGAGGAGTTTGATTTATACGGAGACTTGGTGGTGTAGATAAAATTAATTTACATGAGGTTCAATTTTAAAATCCTTTTAGAAATCATTTCTGTAAGGATTTTTCTTTTGGTGTAACTTTCTACAGTTTTTAATGGTTATTATTGAATATAAATCTTCACGTAAATAAACATATTAAACAAAGAATCATGCAAGCGAATCTCGGAATCCCTCACCCACATTTACAAGCGGTTGCCCTTGAATTAAATAAATTATTAGCCGATGAATTTGTGCTTTACGCCAAAACTCGTAATTATCACTGGAACGTGGAGGGCAGTAATTTCATGGAA
>JACMRQ010000151.1 GCA_014376355.1 Arcicella sp.
ATACCAACAAAATTTAGAGATATAAACGGTAAGGTGCATCAAATACGAAATAGGGTTTTCGTTTTCATGGATGTAGAATGTCCAATTAGTCAGTTTTACACAAAAAGCCTTCAAAAATTGTCAATCAAATACGCCATGGTAGGTGTTATTTTTATCACTGTTTTTCCAACAAAATATGTTAATGAAAATGAAATTATCTCTTTTAACCATAAATATAATTTAACCATTCCATCGGTTTTGGACAAGTTTCAAAATATTACAAAAAAACTAAATGCTTCAGTTACGCCAGAAGTTTTTGTTGTAAATCAAAATAATGAGATTTCTTATTATGGAAGTATTGACGATAGCTATTTTGCCTTGGGAAAACGCAATCTAAATCCAAAGAAAAATTATCTTGAAGATGCCCTTAATTCGATTATTAAAAATCAAAAACCGCTCATTTCTCATTCCAATGCCATTGGTTGTGAGATTCAAAGAATTCCCTAATATTATGCGTAAACTTTCCTTCTATATTTTCATAATCTTTCATTTTCCTACTTGTCTTTTTGCTCAGAAGATAACCTTTACAGAACACATTGCTTCTATCATTCATCAAAATTGTACTCCTTGCCATCGTTCGGGCGAGGTCGGACCTTTCAGTTTAGTAACTTATGAAGATGTGGCAAGAAGGGGGAAATTTATTCAAAAAGTTACGGAAATTCGTTATATGCCTCCTTGGCGAGCTGACCATGATTTTGCAGAATTCAAAGAGGTAAGAAAACTAACTATTGGACAAATTAGCCTCATTCGTCTTTGGGTTCAAGATGGAATGCCTCAGGGACCAAAAATTGACTTAATACTTCCTGTTTTTAATACAGGAACTCAATTGAAAGAAATACCAGATTTAAGTTTAAAACTGAATAAATTATTTAGAATTCCTACAAATAATAAAGAGGAATATTATTTGTTTTCATTACCAACTAATTTAAAGGAAAACAAATTTGTAAAAGCAATTGAATTCAGGGCAGGAAATAAAAAATTGGTTCATCATAGTCGTATTTCAGTGGATACTACTCAGATTATGAGAATAACAGATGGAAAATCTATTGATGACCCAACGATTGCAACATACGGAAAAATTAAAATGAAGGAAGAATTTTGGTCAGGTTGGGTGCCTGGTAATAACCCGATTGTCTATCAAGAAGGAGTGGCAAAGCAATTATCGGCTGGGAGTGACCTATTAATAAATATTCACTATGCCCCTAACTTACTACAAAATGAAATTGACTCTTCATCCGTAAATTTGTACTTTTCAAAAGAACCAATCAATTACGATTTAAAGACTTTCATATTGCAAGAGAAAGATATAACGAATCAACCCTTTGAAATTCCAGCCGACACAGTTATTACATTTTATGCGAAATCAGTTGAATTGCCTTACGAAATTACGATGCTTTCTGTTCAACCCCACATGCACCTTTTAGGAAAATCATTGAGAAGTTTTGCTATTACACCCGGGGGAGACTTAATTCCATTAATCAAAATATCTAATTGGGATTTTGATTGGCAAATGACTTATCAGTATAAAGAAGAACAAAAAATACCTTTCGGTTCAATTATTTATGCCGAAGTAACTTATGATAATACCACAAAAAATCCACGGAATAGCTTTTCTCCTCCCCATAAAACCACCTCAGGCTGGAACTCAACTCAGGAAATGTTTAATTTAATTTTTCAGTATATCATAAAATAAAAGAGGTGCAAATCTATTTGCACCTCTTAATTAAGCAGAAAATAAAATTACTTTACATCAAATGTTAATTGACAGTTTGAATTTGCTTCCGAAACCGAAGTAACATCTCCACAAATACCAGATGATCCTCCAGATTTAAAGATTTTCCCGTCAGTTGTATAAAGCTTCCAAGTAACAATAAAATCTTCACTTCCATTAAACCATTTTCCAGTAGGACGTAGGTTTTTAGGATTAGCAAAAACTTTAACATCATTTACTTTATCATATTTAACAGTTGCATCTTTGAAAGCTGTAAAAATTTGAGTTGGAGTTAAACTAAAGCTATTCCACTGTCTGTTTGCCGTAGGCGTTGAAACTGTAGTAATCAGTTTTTGCCCTAAAGAAGTCGTTTTATTATTTCCTTCAGCATCTTGATAATATTCTTTCATTTCAACAAAAATCTCAATTTTGTTTACTGTCAATTTATTATCAAGTGATACCCAACGAATCTTAAAATCTACTTTTCCTTGATCCTGTGCAGACGTTGGAAAGTTTTTAGCATAGTCCTTTTCGTAACCTTGTGGTCTGTTATTAATTTTTCCATCGAAAGCAACGCCATCGAATATACAGAATCCGTGAACCGCAGGATCGAATACTGGAACGGGATTTAGGCTTTCATCTCTACAAGCCTCAAACAAAAGCAGTAATGAAAGTGCAAAGCCGATTGAAAGTATTTTCTTAATCATGATTTGTTAAATTTTAAGTGATTAATAATCTTCGAATATAAAATGTTTTGTTTTCTAAGTAAAAGATTAGAATTCCCACTTCAATTTTACTTTATCCCAGAATACAGGATCTCTATCGAAAATTATATTTGTTACTTTATCCGTAGCGTTTGTGTTTAAGTTACCTTCTCCTGATGGATATGGCAAACGCAATGCAAATTGACGTTTTGGTTTTAAAATTGGAGATTGAATCGTTAATGGATAACCAGTGCGACGCATCGCATTCCAAATTTCACTACCTTGTCCCCAATAAGTAAACCATGCTTGCTTCATAACAAAGTTTAATTTAGCAGCATTAGAAGCTCCTGCATCATAACCTTTCAATTGTGATTCTACATAAGCAGTAATGTCAGTAGCAATAGGAGCTTTTGCATTTGATGGATCTACCTTTAAACCCAAAGCTACAACTTTCCCAATATGGTCACGTATAGCACTTTCAAATATTTTACGAGCATCACCAGCAAGTCCACCGTCTAAGATTGCTTCAATTTGATAAAATTTTACATTTACCGAAGTTATCATTGGAGCAACACCGTTACCGCCAAGTGTTCCACCTGTAAGTGCTTTAGCCACTATTTCACGACCAGAATAAAGACCGCCGCCAGGATAACAACCTGGAGCCGTTCTATATGCACCGTCGGCAGGAGCTCCTGTATTATCACCTCTATCACGTCCAAAATAACCTGCTACATAGGCTGAGTCCGCTTTGTTTGGCGTTCCAAAAACATCTTTATACCCTACCCAGAATTTAGATTTTAACACTAAATAAGTTCCACCGTAAGGAATTGTTCCTCTGTCAGTTGGATTTGTTGGGTCAAGAATTGAAGAAGATTGACGATAAAAATAGAAAGCAAATCTTGGATCTTTGTTAAACATCATTTCTTGCATTAATTGATGGGAAATATAACTGAATCCATTATCTCCTAAATAAGCATTTCTAAACCAAGGATGACGACCATCACTACCATTTGGATTAATTGCCGAGCCATAATTATAAATAAAGTCATCTGCACCAGTATCAGCAATAAGTCCGCCATCTGTAAATGCTTTCGCTAAATCAGCATTACCAGTTGCTCTACCTTTACGAGAATTTAATAACAATCTTAATTTTACAGTTTTAGCTAACTTCGTCCATTTCGTAATATTTCCTGCATAGAAAATGTCTCCTTTTACGGTAACTGGACTTGTTTTTGCGAAATTGGCAACCGCTGCGTCACAAAGTTTGATTAAGTCTTCATAAATATCAGAATCTTTGTCAAATTTAGGACTTACAATTGGCGTATCAGCATTAGCTTTCCATGCCTCAGTATAAGGAATATCACCGAACATATCCACAAAATTACCCGTGTTATATGCCTTCAAAACTTGAGCAATTCCCAAATAATGTGGATTATTTACACCTTCAGTTGCCTTGATTAAGGCTTCGTTATCCTGTAAGTTACGATAGAACGCATTCCAAGTTCCTCCATAAGATGAGTTATTTATGTCATAATCATCGGCACTATTCATTTGTCCAGCAAAACCAGCAGCATTATTTCTTATCGCAGTGGCATTATCAATGGTTGATAATTGAGAACTTGATAAAAGTAAATTTGCTGATGCTTGTGACGGGGCATTTGGGTTTGTGTTAATGTCTAAATTCGTAATTTCACAAGACGAACTCATTAACATTACACAACCAATTGCCAGTGGTTTGAAAATTGATTTATATGTAAATTTCATATTTGTTCTTTTTAAAATTATTTTAATTAGAATTTCGCTGTCAAATTGAAACCAAAACGACGAGTTGACGGTGATGCACCTAAATCAAATCCTTGTACGTTTGAATCAGCAAAACTTGATAATACTTCTGGGTCAAAATTTAATCCTTTCAGCATATTTGGAGCAACGAAGAATAGGTTACGCCCAGATAGTGAAAAGTTTAATGCACCGATGAACTTCAAATGCTTTGATAAAAATGCTTTTGGAACACGATAACCTAACGTTACTTCACGAACACGGAAAACAGTTATGTCGTAAACATTCGTTTCATCAGCACCATAGGCACCAAATCCATTTGAAAAGTGTGAATCAAAAGCAGTAATTGGCGTAGTATTGCGAATTACTTTTCCATCTTGCAAAATTGGCTCATACGTTTGTGGGTCTCCATAAACCCCAGGAACTACTCTCATACCTTCTCTATCAACTGAACTCGCTAATTGTCCACGTAAAATCAAAGAGGCAGCCGTTACTGAAAACATTTTACCGCCTTTACGATAATCTAAAAGAGAAGATAAAGTAAAGTTTTTGTAAGTAAAACTGTTTGTCCAACCCAGAGTGAAATCCGGTGCAGGATTACCTAAAATCTGTGATTGAGCAACGGTGAATGGAAGTCCCGTAGATTCGTTAATCAAAAGGTTTCCGCTTTTATCACGAGCATTTTTTGAACCATAAATCATTCCATAAGGTTGCCCTGGACGGAAAATAGTTCCTAAATTGTCGCTACCTACGCCTGAAATAATTAACTCACCTCCTGGACCTGCATCAACTACTTCCGAGCGTAAACGAGTGAAAGCGGCAAATGAAGTCCAAGTAAATCCACTCTTCGTTTTAATTGGTACTAATGTTAAACCTAATTCAATACCATTATTGTTGATTTTACCAGCATTCACTGTACGGTAATCAAAACCTGATGATGATGGAATACGAGCCGTGACAATTAAATCTATCGAATTACGGTTGAAATAAGCTAAATCAATACCAATACGACTGTTAAAGAATTGCAATTCTGTTCCAATCTCAAATTCAGTAGTAAATTCTGGTTTCAACTGCGGATTGCCAACTTGCGAAACCCCCGAAAGAGGATTTGTGTAACTTGCGGTTGCAGCGGCTGTGCTACCATTGTATCCAGTTGATAAATATAGCGGTGTACTTGTTAAATAGGGAGGTGCATCTTTACCTACTGTTGCAAAGTTCGCTCGTACTTTACCAAAATTGATAATTGTTTTAGGTAAATTTAAGGCTTCAGTAAATACTAAAGAACCTGTTACGGCTGGATAGAAATAGCTATTATTATTTGTTGGTAAAGTTGAAGAATGGTCATTACGTAAACTTGCCGTTAAGAAAGCGTAGTTATTGTACGACAAAGCTAATTCTCCAAAAATACCGTATAAACGTTGGCTTCTGTTTTGCTCCAAAGATGATTGTTTATTTGTTGCTCCTAAAATCAATAGGTTTGCATCAATAACTTCGTTATTACTTGAAGTAAAACGATTAAAACTACGTTGATTAGCATTAAAGCCGGCTAAAAACTTGACCCCAATTTTTTCATTGATATCTTTATTGAAGCTAGCCAAGAACGTAAAGTCTTGTTCAGTATTATTCAAATTACTGATAGAAACCAAACCCTGTGGAAGTGCAATGCCGCCTGGACGAACAACGTTGTGACGAGTCTCAGCGTAAGTATTTACTCCACCTTTTGCCAATAAATTTAACCAAGGAGTTACATCATAGCTAATTGCCATATTTCCAAAAACACGATTTACATCACTATTGTAAAGATTGTATTTTGAAGTACGTATTGGGTTATCTAAGGCACGATAAAAAACATTTGAACCGTCTGC
>JACMRQ010000152.1 GCA_014376355.1 Arcicella sp.
ATTAAAACACCGTTTCATTTTCCAATAAATGTCAACCGAATTCCCTACCCCATCCTTTTTACTCCGTCAAAAATTCCCTTTTGAACCAACTAATGGGCAAGTAGAATTATTCAAGAAAATGGATAATTTTATCACTAACCAAGATGATTTTGGTCCGCTTTGTTTTTTGTTGAAAGGCTATGCTGGTACGGGAAAAACTACTGTAATTAGTTCAATCATCAAGGTTTTGCCAAAATTTGGATTAAAATCAGTTCTCCTTGCTCCCACGGGGCGAGCGGCAAAGGTGATGAGTAATTATTCCAAGAAAAAAGCTTTGACAATTCATAAAAAAATTTATCGTCAAGTGGCAAATGCTTTTACGGGTAATTTAGAATTTCAACGGCAAAATAATTACGCAACCGATACGGTGTTTATCATTGATGAAGCCTCCATGATTTCGGATGATGCCGAGTATGGTTCGGCTGGTTTATTAACGGATTTAATGGAATTTATCTTCACAAATCCCGAAACTGATTACAACGGAAACAAAGTGATTTTCGTGGGAGATACCGCTCAACTACCTCCAGTGGGCAAATTAAACTCGCCCGCCCTTGAAAGAATATACATGGAAGGACAATTTCATATTGGCGTTTTGGAACAAGAATTAACCGATGTAATGCGACAAGATGCTGATTCTGGAATCCTTTTTAATGCCACAAAACTGCGTGATTTACTGAAAGATGAGAAGCCTACAATTAGTTTTACGACCAAAGGTTTTCGTGATTTTTTTAAAATGACAGGAGAGAAATTAGAAGACGGTTTAAATTATGCGTATCGGAAATTTGACCGTGAAAATACCATTATTTTAACTCGATCCAACAAAACAGCCGTTCAATATAATCGGTATATTCGTCAGCGGATTTTTGGGCAAGAAGATGAATTGGCAGCAAGCGATTTATTGATGATTGTTCGAAATAATTATCATTGGTTAGGCGAAGAATCTCCCGCAGGATTTTTGGCAAATGGTGACTTTGTGGAGGTTATGAAAATTAGAGGGATTGAAGAAATGCACGGTTTTAGGTTTGCAACGCTGACTTTGCGTTTATTAGATTATGAAGAACATCCAAATATTGAAGCAAAAGTAATGATGGATACGCTTTATACGAACACACCCGCCATGTCGAAAGAAGACAATAAACTGCTTTACGAGTCTGTTTCAGCAGATTATGCTCATATTGTAAATAAAAAAGAACGCAATGAAGAAATTCGTAAAGATAAATATTTGAATGCCTTACAAGTCAAATTTGCATACGCTTTGACTTGTCATAAATCACAAGGGGGACAATGGAATGCAGTTTTTATTGAACAAGGATACCTGAACGATGAAATGATTAATGAAGACTTTATTCGGTGGTTATACACGGCAGTCACGAGGGCAACACATGAGGTGTTTTTATTGAATTTTCATAATGAGTTCTTTGATTGAGATTTGATATAATCTCAATCAAAGAACTCATTATTTATTTTTCACTCGCTCACCCCGATTTTCAATTGGGGTGGGTATGGTTCAGCGACTGTGTAGCAAAT
>JACMRQ010000153.1 GCA_014376355.1 Arcicella sp.
ACCGATTTTCCCACAGTGGAAGATATCAAAACTTTGCTAGAGGTTATTCCTAAAATGGATGAATCAACTGCAAAGACACTATTTTCAAATATCTTGAGTAGTGCTAAAGAGATTGAACAGACTGCCCCTAAAACTAAAAAAGTACCCTTTAGAACCTACATGGCTGTTGCGTCCTCTCTTGTTGTTTTATTGTCAATAGGGTTGTTTTATCAACGTGATTTTTTTAAACCCAAAAGTGACTTGATCTTAAACAGTAATGAAATCACTTTACAACTTGAAAATGGTGAAATCCAAGTTATTTCAAATACTAGTAAGTCTCCGGTAAAGGATTCCAGAGGAAATGTTGTCGCGAATCATAATGGAAACAAAATTGTATACGATACCAAAACCACTTTAGAAAATATCGTTTATAACACGATAAAAATCCCCTACGGAAAACGTTTTGAGTTAGAATTGTCAGATGGAACTGTTATCCATCTTAATTCTGGAAGTACTTTAAAATATCCAGTGAAATTTATTGCAGGAGAAAATAGGCAAGTTTTTCTTGAAGGGGAAGCCTTTTTTGATGTGAGCAAAGACAAAACACATCCTTTTGTGGTCCAAGCCAATAATTTGAATATTCGGGTTTTGGGAACTCATTTTAATGTTTCCAGTTATCCTGAAGATGCTTTGACTGATGTTGTATTGGTAGAAGGTTCCGTTGGATTATATACCCAAAATGAGCAATTTGATGTTACAAAAAATATTGTTTTAAAGCCCGGATATAAAGGAATTTTTAATAGAAAAGAAGGGACAATTGAGACCAAATCAGTCTTTACAGCGGTTTATACCTCGTGGATGCAAGGGCGATTGACTTTTAGAAATATGAGTTTTGAAGATATATCAAAAAAACTAGAAAGACACTATAATGTTACCATTGTGAATCAAAACAAAAAATTGTCAAACGAGAAATTTAATGCCACTTTTGGAGATGAACCAATAGAAAAAGTATTGAGTTACTTTAATGAGATTCATGGCATCAAATACACCTTAAAAAATAATGAAATACTAATTAAATAACCTTAAAACCAATGAAAAATGGAGCGCTAAAACAGCCAGAATAAAAAAATCGGAAAGAGCTACGAACAATTTCCGATTGAAGAATAGATTGAACCTAACAAATTAAATACAATCAATTAACAAAAATATGAAAAAAAAACCAAAGAATGATGGGATGCATTTTCCATTATTCCAAAATAACCTGAAATTGAAACTAACTACTTTACTTCTTTTGGTTGTCATGTTTAATATTCGAGCCAATACTTATGCCCAAAAAACAAAAGTAGACTTAGAATTAAAAAATACAACTGTGGAAACAGTTCTGGAGACAATTGAACAAAAAACCGACTTTAGATTTATTTATAAAATGACTGATGTCGATTTAAATCGTACCATATCAATCAGTGTAAAAAATCAAACAATTGATGTAGTTTTAAATAAATTATTCAAGGGAACTACAACTGATTTTAAAGTTCGGGATACTCAGGTTATTTTAATAAAACCGCTGGTTGAAAAAAAGAATACAGATTTCTATATTCAAAAAATCATTAGGGGAAAAGTTTCTGATGAAAACGGTATGCCTTTGCCGGGTGCATCAGTTCTTGAAGAGAAAACAAATAATGCCGTTGCTACAGATGCCGACGGAAATTTTGAAATAACGGTAGGAAATAGTGATGCAACACTTATCATAAGTTATATTGGGTATAAAGAAAAAAGAGTTTCTGCCAACCAAGAAAACAATACTATCCAACTATTTCCGGATACAACCACTCTGTCGGAAATTGTAGTAGTAGGGTATGGGACTTCATCAAGAAAAGATGTTACCGGAGCCGTTTCTTCGATAGCTGCAAAAGACATGAATGAGGGTGCAGTGGTGAATCCATTACAATTAATCTCAGGTAAGGCAGCAGGTGTCAATATTTCCCAAACGGGTAGCGAACCTGGTTCAGCGCCTAGTATACGCATACGAGGAATATCGTCATTAATTGGCGGAAATGATCCTTTAGTTGTTGTAGACGGAATTCAAGGAAATATGGATTTATTAAACCAAATTCCCCCGAGTGAAATTGCCTCAATTGATATTTTGAAAGATGCATCAGCTACTGCCATTTACGGTTCTAGAGGGGCGCCAGGTGTTGTTATTGTTACTACAAAGAAAAACAAAGCAGGGAGAACTTCCGTTGAATATTCGGCTTACACTGCCATGGATTATATCCCAAAAAAACTGAACATGTTAAGCGCTAATCAATGGTGGGAACAAGCACAGTTAAATGGTGTTCCGGCTTCAGCCAATCATGGGTCTGATACGGACTGGTATGGAATTCTTACCAAAAGTGGAGCTACCCAAACGCATACTTTATCTTTTGGAGGAGGAGCAGAAAAATTTAGCTACAGAGCTTCTATTAGTGCTATTTTACAAGATGGTGTTGTTCTTAATTCCAGCAATCAGAGATACATTGGAAGAATTCAAGCCACTCAATCTGCACTGGATGATAAATTGAAATTAAGTTTTAATCTTAATAGCGGAATTACTAATGCAACCAATAGTATTGGAAGTATCGGAAGAGCAGCATTTACCTCTAATTTAATTACAAACGCTTATTTAATGCGTCCTACGGATCCTGTTTATGATACGGATGGAAGTTATTATACCGATCCTACTATTTTTCAATATCTTAATCCCTATGCGGCTTCACAAACGGTTACCAATGAAAGACAAACGGATAATTTGTTTGGAAGTCTTAAAGCTGATTTAGATTTGTTTGAAGGGGTAACAGCCGGATGGTTTGGAAGTTGGAGAAAAACCAATGATGTAAACGGGTATTATCTTCCCGCAGCATCCACGAGTGCTTATGCTATTGATCAAAAAGGAATAGCGAATATTAGTAATAATAAGCAAAACGAAAGATTAACCAATATCAGTCTGAACTACAAAAAAATATTTGGAGATCATAGTATCAATGCCTTGGTTTTATATGAATGGCAAAATCAAACGTATCAAGGAAATTACGTGCAAGCCAGAGGTTTTATTAATGATATAGCCACTTATAATGCATTACAATTAGGGGATTTATCTAGAGTACAACCCGGAGATTTACAATCGTATAAAAACGACAGAACCTTAGTTTCGTATTTAGGGCGTGTAAATTACTCCTTTTTAAACCGTTATTTGTTTACGGCTAGTATGAGAAGAGATGGTTCTTCTGTTTTTGGAGTTAATAATAAATGGGGTGATTTCCCTTCGGCTTCAGTGGCTTGGCAAATAGACAAAGAACCTTTTATGGCTCAGCAAACTATTTTTAGTGAATTGAAATTGCGTGGAGGATTTGGTATAACTGGGAATCAACAAGGATTATATCCACAAAATTCGATTTCTTTAGTAGGCGGATCGGGAGTCACTTATTTTGGAGGAGAACAAATTACCAATTTTAATGTAACTCAAAATGCCAATGCTGATTTGCGTTGGGAAACCAAAAAACAAACAAATATTGGATTAGATTTTGCCCTTTTAAAGAATAGATTAAGAGGTTCTGTAGATGTTTATACTGCAACAACTGAAAATCTTTTGTTTGATTACACCGTTCCACAACCTCCTTTTCCATTTAATAGTATTAAGGCAAATGTTGGAAGTTTGTTAAATGAAGGATTGGAAGTTTCACTTGGTTATGATTTAATCAAAACTGAAAATACCACACTTACCCTAGCTGGAAATGTTTCCTTATTAAGAAATAAAGTTTTAAACCTAAACGGAAGTATTAATGGAGTGCCCTTAAATACCAATTATGTTCCTTGGGGAACTGGAGCCTATTTGATCGCAGGACAACCTATTGGAACTTATAATATGTTGCATCATACCGGTAAAAACAATGAAAATTGGGAAACGGTACTCGATGTTGATGGCAATGGTATAATAGATCAAGGGAATACTAGTCCGGATCGTATGATTCAAGGGTCAGCATTACCCACTTATACGTATGCCTTTAACCCAACGTTTCAACATAAAAGTTTTGATGTTTCGATGTTATGGCGGGGATCCGGAGGAAATAAAATATACAATGGTTTGAGATCTAATCTAAGTTATTTAGAAAATATAGGGAAATCAAATGTGTTAGAAAGTGCTATTCCACTAGGTTTATATACTTCACAATATGGATCTGATTTATGGCTTGAAGATGGTTCTTTTTTACGATTAGAGAATGTAACTGCTGGTTATAGTTTCAATTTTCAAAACGTTAAATACATCGAGTCACTTCGACTTTCTATTACCGGAAATAATTTACTGCTAATTACTTCTTATTCAGGAATAGATCCTGAGTTAAATGTAAGTGGGGGCGGAGAGAACTTTGGAGGAGATAATGGTATTTATCCTCGTACTCGAAGTTTCGCCATAGGTTTGAATGTAAAATTTAAATAGTACAAGAAAATGAAAATCAAAAATATAGTATTATTAGTAAGCGCTAGTTTCTTATTAATGGTTGGTTGTACCAATATAGACGAAAGAGTTTATGATAAATATACTGCAAATGAGTTTTACGGATCTGCTCAAGGGGCTGATGTAGCCCTCGCCGGTGTATATGCACAAATTGGCGGAAATTGGAACGGAGTTGGATATGCCGGAGCAGATAATGGCTGGTATGATCTCAATTCTATGAGTTCAGATGAACAAGTTATACCGCATAGAAATACCGGTGACTGGCAATTAGATTTTGCTCGTTTGTACAAACACGATTGGTTGCCAACGGATTTAATGATAAACAACACTTGGAATTGGTTGTACAAATCTATTTTTAATGCCAATTTAGCCGTAGATCAACTGGAAAAAGCAAATGCTGAAGCTTCTAAAATAGCCGAAGCTAAAGTCTTGAGAGCTTTTTTCTATTACTTACTCATTGATGATTTTGGAAATGTTCCCTTCTACACGGATAATAATATCACTGTAGATCAAATTCCACAATCAAGCCGAAAAGAAGTTTATGATTTTATTGTAAAAGAACTAACGGAGAATGTAGAAACCCTATCGGCTACTAAAGGAGGAAATTATTACGGAAGATTCAACAAATGGGCCGGTTATACTTTATTGGCAAAAGTGTATTTGAATGCCGAAGTGTATACTGGAACTGCAGAATGGACAAAATGTTTAGCTGCTTGCGAAAAAGTAAGTGAAGGCGGTTTTACTCTTCATGCTGGAGGAGCTAATGCTTCAAGCCCATTAGGATATAAGTATTTTGAATTATTTGGAGATGTTCTTCCAGAGGACGAAACTATTTTAGCCATGTTTGCCACTGCAAATATAGTTTCCAGAAATATTTTTACGGTTCGAAGTTTATATGGACCACATGCGCAAACTTTATTTGGGTATAGCGGTTGGAATGGTACTATCGTTCCAAAAGATTTCTTCGTAAAATTTAGCGATACCGACATTCGTAAAAAACAATTTTTGTACGGAGATCAAGGTGGTGGTATTAATTATACCATTGATGTAAGTTCTTTGGACAATCCAGGAGCTGCTCCTCAAGCGGGTGTACGGAACACTAAATTTTATCCTGTAACTCCTATGGATGGCGGTGGCGCATCGAATGATTTTCCAATCTATCGCTATGGTGATGTTCAACTAATGAAAGCAGAATGTAATATTAGATTGGGTAATTCAGGAGCTGCAAAACCCTTTGTAGACGGTATTAGAGTGCGAGCCGGACTTGGAGCCTTAACCGCAAATCCAACATTGGACGATGTTTATAATGAAAGAGGCTTTGAATTAAGTTGGGAAGGACATAGACGACAAGATATGATTCGTTTTAATAAATTTTTATTGCCCAATTTATTTAGAGGTACTTCAAGCGAATATCGAAAATTATTTCCAATACCCACGGCCGCTTTAGACGCAAATAAGGGATTAAAACAGAATACAGGTTACTAAATAGAGCACTATTATGAAAAAATATATAAAAAAGTTAGCCTTACTATGTGCCTTCTTAGTCTTAGGTGCATCCTGTACCAATGATGCCGTACTTACTACATTACAAGCAGTGTCTTTTAGTGGTAAAGTTGAAGCATCATCGAGTACGATTGTCCTTACTGCAGATTCCACAAATGATCCGGTTGTTGTCTTTTCATGGCCAGCGGTAGTTTATCCTGTACAAGCTCCTGTGACCTATGCCTTGCAATTCGATATCCCATCGGCTATTTTAGGCACGACAGCATGGAATAATGCGATACGAGTTGAAGTAGGTGAAGATGCCTTAAGCAAATCATTATTAGGGACCGATCTTAATAAAATAGCTCTGGCCCTGGGACTTCAGTCTGATATAGCAGGGGAGATAGTGGTTCGTGTTGAATCTAATTTAGATCGGAGAATCTATTCAGAACCAATCACATTAACGGTTACTCCTTTTGTAAAGCCAGTAGTCTTTGGAGCGATTTATATGCCTGGGAGTTATCAAGATTTTAATATCGGTACTGCTGCTGCCTTAGATGCTATTGCATCGGGAATTTATCAAGGGTATGTTAGTTTTCCAGATTCTAAAGGTTTGGGTTTCAAATTTAATACAGAAAGAAACTGGAATCAATTTTATGGGGCAGATGCCAACGGTAATTTGCAAAATATGAGTGATACTGATTTTCAAATAGCCGCAGCAGGCTCCTACCAAATGACTGTAAATCTAAACACCTTAAAATGGACTGCTAGCCCATATTCTTGGGGAATTGTTGGTGATGCTACGCATGAACCAACAACTGATGATGCGAATTATGGATGGAATCATTCTTCTAAAATGACCTATGACCATCAATTAAAAACATGGAAATTTAGGGGTGTTTTGAGAGCCGGAAATTTAAAATTTAGACTTAATGATTCTTGGACCATAAATTACGGCGCTAAAAATAATGATGAAGGAATAATGTATCTGGACAATTCAGGAGCTCATTATATAGGAGAAGCAGGTACTTATGAAATAACATTTACTATAAATGATATAGATCCGGCAAATAATGGCTATCCGCCAACCGGAACTTATACTGTTACAAAAATCTAATCTAAAAGTAATCGTTGAAAACTAAGATACATTCCTTTTTATTATAATCAGAAGAGGGATGTATCCATTTAATAAAAACGTTTATTATTAAAATAAAAAAATATGAAATTATATATCAACCTCGTTTTTGTACTCGTCTTTTCTTCCGTTTTGGCCTCCTGTAGCGCCTCGGATAATGATTCCAAGCCAGCTTCAGTTTATCAACAATATGGGACGCCATTTGAAAAAATGCCCAGTAAGGAAGACGCCATTATTTATCAAGTCAACATACGTGCCTTTAGCGCAGAAGGCACATTAAAAGGAGTTCAAAACAGATTGAGTGCTATTCAGGAATTGGGTGCTAATGTGGTTTATTTAATGCCCATTCATCCTGTTGGAACCGTGCGGTCTGCTGGAGGTTTAGGATCTCCGTATGCGGTTAAGGATTATAAGGCTGTCAATACGGATTTCGGATCTTTAGAAGACCTGCGTATTTTAGTAGAAGAATCCCACAAAATGAATATGGCTGTTGTACTGGATTGGGTAGCCAATCATACTGCATGGGACAATGCTTGGATTACGGAACATTCCAATTGGTACCAAAAAGATTCTAATGGAGCTATAATCATTCCACCCGGAACCAATTACAATGATGTAGCGCAATTGGATTTTAATAATACCGAGATGCGCGCCGCTATGATTGATGCGATGTCTTATTGGGTTTATTCTGCTAATATTGATGGTTTTAGATGTGATTATGCGGATTATGTTCCTCAAAATTTTTGGACTGAGGCCATTTCAAGTTTGAGAAAAATAAAAAAGCAACCTTTATTAATGCTTGCCGAAGGAACAAAAGTGAGTCATTTTGCTGCAGGATTTGACTATACTTTTGGATTTAACTTTTTCTCGGCCATGGAGAAAGTATTTAGTGAAAGCAAGCCAGCAACAAGTTTACAAGATTCTAATGCTATTGAATACGCTAATAACTATAATGATTCACAAAGGGTAGTTCGCTATACTAGTAATCATGATGTTAATGATACTGAAGGAACTCCTTTGGACTTATTTGGAGGGAAAAAAGGATCCCTTGCTACTTTTATAGTTGCGGCATATATGAAATCGGTACCGATGATTTATAATGGACAAGAAATAGGATATGATAAAAGTATTAAATTTTTCACACGTACTCCAATAGATTGGACCAGTGCAGATGCCAGTATGTTAGCTGAATATAAAAAGATTATTGCCTTTAGAAAAACGAGTAATGCTATTAAAAAAGGAAGTTATACGGGTTTTAGTAGTGATGCCGTAAGCGTATTCACCATGGAAACGGCTACTGAAAAAGTTTTGGTTCTCTCTAATTTAACCAATGCAACAGTTCAATATCTTGTTCCTGCTTCCTTATCCAGCATAGCTTGGAAAGATGCTTTTAGTGGTACAGCAGCTACAGTTGGAACATCCATAAGTTTGCAGCCTTATCAATATATCGTATTGAAAAATTAGTACCGATAGTGTTTCAATTGCCTGTTTGGCAAACCTAATACTATTATTTTCCAAAGGACGAAAGATTAAAGTCATCAGATTGATTTTAAATTTGAAAGACTTTCTTTTTTTTGCCTTTGTTATGTTTTAAGAAATAAAAAAATATGAATTTTAAACTAAAAAAAATGCTAATTCCTTTTCGTTATACAAGACGGTTAGTAGGATTGTTTCTTGTTTGTCTGAGTCCTTTTTTAAGTCAGGCACAAGTAATCAGTTCCCCTGACAAGAATCTCTCCTTGCAATTTGAACTTTCGGCAAACGGGGTTCCTACTTATCAATTAAGTTACAAGAATAAAGCGGTTATCAAACCGAGTAGTTTGGGTTTGGAAATTAAAGATGCACCTTCATTTATGGATGGTTTTAGTATCACTAACAGCACACAGAAATCAGTAGATGATTCTTGGAATCCTGTTATGGGTGAGGAAAAAACAATTCGGAATCATTATAATGAATTGGTTGTTACATTGGCACAAGTCCAAAACAACAATCGATACATCCGTATTCGTTTCCGCTTGTTTAATGATGGATTGGGCTTTCGCTATGAATTTCCAAAGCAAAAAGATTTAAATTATTTTGTCATAAAAGAAGAACATAAGGAGTTTCAATTGGCAGGAAATCATAAAATATTTTGGATTCCGGGCGATTATGATACCAATGAATATGCGTATACAAGCTCTAAAATTTCGGAGATTCCTTCGTTAATGAAAAAAGCGACAATCCTTATAAATGCACAACAACCCATCCAAGAATTAGCGGTGCAAACTCCTTCGATGATGAAATCTGAGGATGGATTATACATTAACATTCATGAAGCAGCTTTGATTAATTATCCTGCCATGTCCCTGAATGTGGATGCTGCAAACTTTAAAATGAGTTCCCATTTGACTCCTGATGCGGTTGGTTCTAAAGGATATATGCAAACGGATACTCAAACGCCTTGGAGAACGATTGTGGTCAGTGATAAAGCGACTGAAATTTTAGCTTCTAAATTAATTTTAAACCTAAATGAACCTACAAGTTACAAAGATGTTTCCTGGATAAAACCTATGAAGTACATTGGTATTTGGTGGGAATATTTCGTTGCCGGTAAAAGTACTTGGGCGTATGGTAAGGAGAATAATGTCAAACTAGGGCAGGATTTTACAAAACTTACACCAAATGGCAAACATGGGGCTACAACCGAACGCGCAAAAGAATACATTGCCTTTGCTGCAAAAAATGGTTTTGATGCTGTTTTAATCGAAGGATGGAATGTAGGTTGGGAAGATTGGATTGGGAATTGGAAAGAAGACGTTTTTGATTTTGTAACTGCCTATCCTGATTTTGATGTGAAAGCAGTGCATGAATATGCGGCATCCAAAGGGGTGAAAATTATGATGCATCACGAAACATCGGGATCCGCTACCAACTACGAACGTCGTTTAGATCGGGCTTTTGAATTTATGAATGAAAATGGATATGATGCTGTAAAAACAGGTTATGTAGGACAAATTATTCCACGAGGCGAACATCATGATGGACAATGGATGGTGAATCATTACATACATGTAGCCCAGCGCGCTGCCGATTACAAAATAATGATTAACAGTCATGAGGCAGTTCGACCTACTGGTCTAAACCGAACGTATCCCAACTGGGTTGCACAGGAATCTGCCAGAGGAACTGAGTTTGAAGCCATGGGAGGATTAGCTCCTGAACACACGACTATTTTGCCTTTTACTCGTTTGATGGGCGGTCCAATGGATTTTACACCTGGTATTTTTCAAACGGATCTTAGCTATTATAATACAGGAGGAAAGCAACGCGTGAATACTACTTTGGCCAAACAATTGGCTTATTATGTGACCATGTACAGTCCAATTCAAATGGCCGCTGATATTCCGGATAATTACAATCGCTTTCCAGATGCTTTTCAATTCATAAAAGATGTGGCAATAGATTGGGACAATACTTATATTCTGGAGGCGGAACCTGGAGATTATATCACGATTGCCCGAAAGGCGAAAGGAAAAGAAGAATGGTTCGTTGGTGGTATTAGTGATGAGAATTCGAGATTGGCAAACGTTACTTTTGAGTATTTGCCAAAAGGCACGAAATACATCGCTACCATTTATGCCGATGCCAAAGATGCCAATTGGAATGAGAAACCCCAAAATTATACGGTTACTAAAGTTATTGTGACTTCAAAAACCGTATTGAAGCAATATATTGCTCCGGGTGGTGGGTTTGCAATTAGTATAAAAGAGGGAAGTCCTTCAGAGATGAAAGAACTTCAAAAAAAATAACTTCCTCTTAGTTTAGGATTTGAACTTACAGTTTGTTTTTGATTAAAAGGGTTTGTTTTGAAAGAAGCAAGCCTTTTTATTTTTGATTGCTATTGGCAATTGTCTTTTGGAGTGTGTTTCCTTAAAGTGGTTTAAATCCTTCTTTTAATTGGTTGATTGTTGGTAAGAAAAGTTATTTATATCAAGTTGTGGTCATATTAGAATAACGAGATGATGTATTCGCAGAATTGAATGCAGTGAGAGAAGCTTTTTTTTATCATTTATAATTTAACCGCTATTAAATCTGCAGAATAGGGAAATGCAAAGTGTTCGATAGGTTCGTGTTGTAGCCATTTGGATTCTTCTTCTCTTTTTAAAACTACCGGCATTCTTTTTTTATTATTGTGAATTTCAGCTAAAAGTGGATTGGCTGCGGTGGTTAGTATGGTATAGGTGTTTTTGATTTCTCCGGTTTCTTTATCGACCCAGTGGGAATATAAACCTGCAAAAGCAAACAGTTCTTCGTTGGGTAAACACAACTCGTATTTTTGTTTTGCTTTCCCTTTTGGATCTAACCACTGCCATTCATAATATCCATTAGCAATTACCAAGCATCTTTTATAAACTGAATTTTTGAAGGACGGTTTTCCGTTGACTGTTTCTATTTTGGCGTTTAGTGTGTATTTTTTAATTTCATCATCCTGAGCCCATGCAGGAATTAAACCCCAATTGTAATGGGTGATGACTTTTGGTTTTTCATCAATGATTACGGGAGTTTTAGGATATTCAAAACCATTGATATTAGCACTTGGTTTTAATTCCACCGGGTTATCAATAGTAGCATTGAACCTGCTTTGTACCTCTAATGCTAATTTGTTTTGTTTGGATTGAAAGCACATACTATTTTCTTTGTTTATTAATTTTCGAGTTCTTTTAAAATTGTATTCACGTCCTCTTCGGTTGTGGTTAATTTTAATTTGCAAAATTTAATAAGTACTGTTGCTCTTTTTACTTTTGCAGATAGTTCATCAACAGAGATTTCTCCTTGTTCTATTTCGGTAACAATTTTTTGTAATTCCTCAAAAGCATTCGTGTAATTCAATTCTTCTTCCATTTTATTCTGTAATTTTTGTGATTGTACTTTCAATTGTACCGTTAAAAAGCACTGTGTTTATTGTTGCGCCTTCTTCCAATTGGGAAACATCTTTGACAGCTTTGTTATCTGAATACGTTATGCTAAAACCTCTTTTTAAAACATTAATAGGATCCATGATTTGGATATTTTTTTCTATGTTTTCCAATGCAAGTTCTGAATTTTTAAGATACAGAATGGGCTGAAATTCTAATTTTTCTTGCAATTGAATTACTTCTACTTTCAATTGATTCAGATTAAATTTAGTAGCAATGCGTGTTTTGGCTTGTACTACGTTTAATTTTTCGTGGTTATTTTTTATTATAAATTGTGATTGCTGTTGAATCGCATAGCTAGCATTTTTGATACGGTTTTCATTGGTGTTCAATATATTAACCGTTATGGAGCGAAACAACTTCAATTCTGATTCTAGTTTTGTATTCTCTTCACTTAGTATCCGTCTTGATTTGTCCGCTATTTTTTCTTTTGCTTTTTGAATTGGAACAGAAAAATTATGGAATTTTTGTAATAGGAATTCCGCTAGTTTTGTTGGTGTTATAGCATTGGTATGCGCAATCATTTCGCACACTGTTTCATTTGTGACATGACCAATACCAGTAATTACAGGGATAGGAAATTCAGTGATCGCTTTAGCCAATTCGTAATTGTTGTAACAGGATAAACCCACATCACCTCCCCCACCACGGATAATGGCGACTGCATCGAAATGATGGATTACTTTTTTAATTCTTTCTAATTGTGCCATGATGCCAGGAACCGCTTTATCTCCTTGCAGTATGGATGGAAACAAAAGATAAAAGAATTTATAATTCCAAGAATTCTTATCAATTACATCTATAAAATCCCCAAAGCCTTTGCTGGTAGCTACCGAAATTATCGCAATTCGTTGGGGTAAAAATGAGAGTTCTAACTTTCTGTTTTTATCATAAATACCCTCCAGTTGTAGCTTTTTGATTGTTTCCCGCTTTTCATTTTCTAAATCTCCTAACGTGTATTGGGGATCAATATCAATTATTTGAAGTGAAAGTCCAAAAGTCGGATCAAAAGATATTTTAGCAAGGAATAGTATTTTGATTCCATCTTTGAGCGGTTCTTTTAGTATTCGTAGAAAATTACGATTTATGTTTTGGTAATCGTCTCGCCATAACGTTGCTTTTATTTGCGCGATTATTTTACCGTTTACTTTTTCTATTATTTCGGGAAAGCAATGACCGGATTGACTGTAATGATTTAGTTTGTTCATTTCAGCTTTAATCCAAAACGCACTTTTATACCTTTCTTCTAACGTTTTTTTGATACTGTTCGTTACCTCCAGCAGCGAAAAAATAGTCTTATCATTGATTTTTTCCGGCATTCTGTTTTTGTGTTAATACCTAAAAGGTTGGTCTCTTTTATGTTGTATCAAATATAAAGTAGTTTTTTTACATTGATATTATTAGCTGGAGATAATTTTTTAATCTGTTGGCTAATGATAGGAAGAAAATCGTTGTTATCTATTATCAGGTAAGGGCTCGGAATAGAATTTTATAATACCGGGGGGAAGATTGTTAATTGGCTATTTAATGGAAAGGGCACGGAATGCAATTCCGCGCGAAATGACTCTTTTTAGCGAGCTACGTTGCAAACGCTACGATTTGTTTTTATAAATAAATTAGGCACTCGTTACAAACGAGCGCCAGTGGGAATAAAATTTAATGATACCTCGGGGGAAGATTGTTAATTGGCTATTAAGTGGAAAGGGCACGGAATCCAATTCCGCGTGAAATGACTCTTTTTAGCTAGTGGCGTTGCAAACGCTACAATTTGTTTTTATAAATAAATTAGGCACTCGTTACAAACGAGCGCCAGTGGGATAAGCATCACCATAAGCGTCTCTAAATCTTGGGTCTTGTGAAAGTGATGTTCTTAAATCGAAAATATTATCAATAAATTTGATAATATTTTCACTATCAGAGGGTGTGCTGGAAATTCCAGTGATATTGACCACCCAATTCCAATTTAAAGTGAGCACCTGATTCCAATTCAAAATGACCACCTAATTCCGGAGCAAACTGACCACCTCCATTTTCAATAAAAACTACTTTTTTTCATCTGTTAATTAGT
>JACMRQ010000154.1 GCA_014376355.1 Arcicella sp.
AATTTTAGCCTTATCCCAATTAACTAATTGTTCCGCAGTGGCTAAGTCAATAAATGGGAAATCGGTCATTAACTCTTTCAATTTATCCAAACATCCAGACAACCCATAATAAGATTTGAATTTACGTAAACGGCTTAATTCCTCAATCATGGGCTGATTAGCATCAAAATCTCGTGGGTGAAAATAAGTCATTACATAGTTTGAACGCTTTGTTAATTGTTGTAAAATCGGGTAAGGAATAAGACGAAAATATCCACCACCCGAAAAAATGAGCGATTTCCCCAAACCGTTAACCGTATTAATGGGAAACTCCTTTAAACGATATCCATCAATATCAATCCAACAAGGTTCAGCCACACCAAATTGCTCAAAACCGCCGTGTGATCTTTTAGCAGGAAAAACGGAACAATCAACCTCAATACCATTTTCTATTAAGACTTCAAAAACCCACTTATTTTCTTGTTTTATCGAAAAACCAGGAGCTCTATATGCTCTTATTTTCTTTCCTGTAATATCTTCTAAAGCTTTAATGGATGTTTCCAAATCATTTTTAAATTCGCTTCGGCTTTGTTGGTATGCCAATTGGTGCAAGTCTGAATGCGTAGCAATTTCAAAGCCACGATTTGCAATAGCCCGTATGATATCAGGATGTTTTCGAGCCACCCATCCCAAACAAAAAAAAGTGGCTTGTTGATTGGTTTCTTCTAAAAGTTGAAAAATTCGCTCCATATTTTCATGGATTCGGCTCGGATATTTTGTCCAATCTGCCTCTGTTTTAGTAGAATTATTATCTAAGATGTGAAACCACTCTTCTATATCAAAAGTAAGAATATTCATAGTTTTTTGGGCAATTAGCTGTTGGCAATTGGCCTTCAGTTTTTGGACGTTTAATCGTCATCATGTTAGTTTTATTTCTCAAATGCCAATAACTGTAAATTGACCGCCGAAAACCCTTAATAAAATTTTTTTCCAGCTTTCAAGAATTCCTTCACATCTGCTTTTGTAGGAAAAGTAAAATAAGTCATTTCTTCATTAGGATTCGGAATAATTTTGAAGTTTCCCGAATGAATTTTTTCAACCGATTCTAAAATTGCTTGCATTCCCAGCAGTTTAGTGTGGTCAATTAATTCTACTTGAGTTCTGGTGCCAATTTCAACTTTTTTCTGAACCAGAATGTCTCCACTATCAATTCCCTCATCAACAAAAAATATTGATACACCCGTATATTTTTCGTTATTTTTCATCACCCAAAATGAAGGCATCAACCCCCGATATTTAGGTAATAAAGCAGTGTGTAAATTCAAACAACCTTTTGGAGCGAGATTAATCAAGGGCAATTTGAAAATTTGATTACCTGCGATTGAAATCAATAAATCAGGCTGGTAGGCTTTCAACCGATCTAAGTTTTCAAGTTTATTAATATTTCCCTCAATCTCAATTAAAGGAATCTTGTGTTTAGCCAAAACATTCCTGACTTTTTTGTCAGGATTCAACTTTGATAGTACGAATTTAATCCCATAATTTATGAAGAAACCCAAGCCAAAAATGTCGTATGTTTTTTTAAGTTTATTGATAAAAGATTCTCGTTTCCCAAAAGGTGAAACATCAAAAACTACCGTAGCAACTACCTCTGAATGTTTCGGAAGATTTTTAATCAAATAATCAATATTTTGAGCCAAATAAAAAGGGTCATCTTGGGTAAGCAAAATTATACGCATATTTTGTGTGGCTATTGGCAATTGGCTTTATAACCGTTGGAGTTTAATTTTAATGAATTTTGATAATTTAATAATGAATATCTGAAACTACATATTCTACGAACTGTCATCTGCTGATTGCGGATTGCTGACTGCCAACAGCCGAAAGCCCAAACAACTGCCCAATTTTAGCAAGTGGTTTCATCCATAGTGTGTACCATCTAGGTTTTAAATCATTAATCTGCCAAGCTCGACGGTCTTCCATATTTGCCCGATAACGATGTTTCCAAGAAGCAGTACTTGTTCCACCATTTCGCATCGTCATAACTACTTCTGGAAGATAGGTTGCTGTTAACTTATTTTTATATAACATTCTGAGCATTAACTCATAATCTCCAGAACAAGTAAAATCTGTGATATAATATCCAAATGTTGAAAAAGCTGATTTCTTCAAATAAAACGATAAATGAGGAGGCATCCATCCATTCAACCAATTCTCACGCACATACTCACCCGACTGCCAGTAACGTACAATAGTTTCATCATCACCCATATTCACATATTGCTTATCTCCATAAACCGCATCCGTTTTTGCTTCCTCGAAAGTCTTAGATATGTGACTGATAATCTGTGGATTAGGATAAAAATCATCCCCTCCAATTGTACCGATAACTTCGCCAGTGGCCATCTTCACGCCTTTATTTAAGGCATCATAAATACCTTTATCAGGCTCAGAAATGAAAGTAATTTTATTTCCAAAAGACTCCAAAATCTCTACTGTTCCATCTTTTGAGGCACCATCAATCACAATATACTCTAAATCGTCATAATCCTGAGCAAGCACACTCTCAATGGTCTGACGAATAGTTTTGAAACTGTTAAAAGAAACGGTAATGATGGATATTTTCATGTATGGGTTCGCTATTTTGGTCTGCAAAGATAATGAAGGACTTTGGGATTGTCAGAGGAAAATTAGCAAGCGGACAAAATTCAAAATTCCCTTTTACAGATTAATTACTTATTTTGCATCAAAATCAAAGCAACAACCATGAAAGTCTCAGAATTTTATATCAAAAAATATCATCAATTTGAAGATTTTACTTTGAATCTGACTTATCCAGAAGGTCATAAACTTGCTAGACAACCTTTGAATAAAGTTTGTTTTATTGGGCAGAGTGGGACAGGAAAAACTACTTTGTTGAATGTGTTGAAGGTAATTATACTTTCGATAAAAAATAAAATACAAGAAGGACATAAAAATACAATGATAGGTCAAAGTGATTACGGAGATATGTCTATTGATATTTTTCATAAAAACGGTTGTATCAAAATAGGTCTTTATAATGTGCATATGCGTAATGGTTCATATTATGCGGTTCAATGTGAAAAAGATAATATTGTGGAATTACAATCAGAGATTTGGTTTAAATTGTTTAATTATCCCTCAGACATAGATTTGCCGAAAAACCTTTATGCCCTGCGTAACAAGGCAGAATTAATTGATAACCCCAAATTGAAAGATGAATTAATAATTGACTTTGAAAATTATAACATAGGTCAAATCTGGGAAACAATAAATGAGACTGTAATTGAGGATAGAGAGACGGAAATTAGGAAGAGCCTTGAAATTTCAAGGTTGTTAAAAGACCCAATAAATTCAAAAGAACTAATTGATAAAGCCACCAATGATTTCAGAAAATGGCGAGAAGAAACCTCAAATCCAATCCAAGATTTAGCTGATAATTATTTAGATAAAATCATAGGTCGATTCAATTTAAAAGTAAAAACAGAATTAGATTTTGAAAAAAAAGAAGATATCGAAACCATTAAAATTCAACAAAAAAATGGAAAAGAAATCCCCTTCGAAGCACTTAGTACAGGTACAAAACAAGTCATACTCACTGCACTGCCATTATACGGACTAAAACCCAAAGATTCCATCATTCTTTTTGATGAACCAGAACGGTCATTATATCCAGATATTCAAACCGAAATTGTGGATTTTTATACCTCAATGGCAGAAAATTCTCAATTCTTTTTCGCAACGCATTCGCCTTTGGTAGCAGCCTCTTTTGAGCCTTGGGAAATCGTTGAACTAAAATTCAATGAAGAAACTGGAAATGTTGAGCAAGAGTTATATTATGATGTTGAAAAAGGCAGACACGTCGATAATTACATAATTTATCCTCAATATTTAACGTATGACGGTATTTTAAAAAGAGTTTTTGATATTAGAAAAGATCCTAATGATTTAAGAATGAATGAATTAGTAAAATTAGCTACTTTAGAAAGTCAATTAAAGCATAACAAACTTTCGCCCGAAGCCAAAAAAGAAAAGTTTGAAGAAATTATAAAATTAGCCGACCAACTTGATTGGGATTTGAAATAAAATGCGAAAAATAGACAAATCAAAAATCCTATCTACAGTTTATAAAAAGTGGGAAGAAGCCTTAGAAAATAATCAAGAAGACCACCCTCAATATAAATCTACGCATCGGTTTTACACAGATGTATTGATGAATCTCTATCATATCCAAGATGGTTTGTGTGCTTACACAGAGAAGAAAATACTCGCCAGCGAGTATACATTTACAAAAGATAATTGGGTAGAAGGGAGATACAAATCCAATAAGCCAAAACATTTTGGAGAATTAGAACATTTTGATTCAGCTTTGAAATCCACACAAGCATGGCTTTGGGATAATCTCTTCATGGTTATGAACAAAGTCAATAACGAAAAGAGAACCAACCCAACCGACCCTATCCTAAAACCAGACCGCCCAGATTATGACCCTTACGAGCTATTGGACTATGATTTTGAGAAACAAACCTTTTTTGCTAACATCAAAAGTGGAAAACTTAATCAATCAGAAATAGACCGAATCAATAATATGATTGATATTTTAGGCTTAAATTTCGTAAAAGATTGGCGTAAACCATATGTGTCCAAAAGAATTAAAGCCTTAATATCTGGTATAGAATTAGACCCTATTGAAGAGTACATGACCGCCTTTGAAATCACTCGAAGAAATTTGAATCTCTGAAATTTTGAAAATGATAAAATTATTTTTACTAAACTCTTGTATTCCAAAAAGAAACCACTAATTTTGCAGTCCGATTTAGGGTGTTTATATTTCTTTATTTTTATACGGGTTGGCAGAACTCGGTAAAATTTAAGAATTAATAGAAATAAAATTCTCTCTAATCATTCGTAAAAGTCAAAATTTACAATGTTAATTTTAAAATTAACAAGAGTGTTAGAACTGATATTGGATTAATTTGTTGAATGCCCAGCAATTAATTTTAATGTTAAGCTACACAAGAATATTCTTTCGTATCACAGGTTTTCCTGTCCTGCACGAGTACATCTTGTCGCTTTTCTCTTCATTTTCTTTTGCTTTAGTGAATGTGTATTTATTTGTAAACAATTTTGTTATTGCCAAATAAAATCCCGACCTTTGCAGTCCGATTTACAGGTACCGTTTTTATAACATCCGCAAATCGTTTATTTACAATCAATTATTAACGTTTTATTCTAATAAAATGTCTGGAATTATCGGAAAGAAAATCGGTATGACCAGCCTCTACAACGCTGATGGCTCTGCCTTCGCTTGTACGCTGATCCAAGCCGGTCCTTGTGTAGTAACGCAAGTAAAAACAGTAGAAAAAGAAGGTTATAGTGCTATTCAATTAGGCTATGGCGAGAAAAAAGAGAAGCATACTACGCAACCTCTTTTAGGTCACTTCAAAAAAGCAGGTACCACTCCAAAGAAAAAACTTATTGAGTTTAAATCTTTTGATACGCCACTTTCATTAGGAGAAACTGTTACAGCAGAATTATTTGCAGTTGGTGACTACGTGGATGCCGTTGGAACTTCAAAAGGTAAAGGTTTTCAAGGAGTTGTTAAACGTCATGGTTTTGCTGGAGTAGGTGGACAAACTCATGGTCAACATAATCGTGGTCGTCACCCAGGTTCAATTGGTGCTTGTTCATTCCCCTCTCGTGTATTCAAAGGCGTTCGTATGGCGGGTCGTATGGGAGGAAATCGTGTAACGGTTCAAAATTTACAAATTTTGAAAGTTTACGCAGATAAAAATCTTATCGTAGTCTCAGGTTCAATCCCAGGAGCGAAAAACTCTTATGTTATTCTTGAAAAATAGATTTGAAAATTTGAAGGTGTAACGGTTTTTAATTACATCAAAATTTAATCAAATCAACAAATTTTCAAAATCAAAAATAATGGAATTATCAGTTTTAAATATACAAGGCAAAGAAACAGGAAAGAAAGTAACCCTTTCTGATGAAATCTTTGGCATCGAACCAAATGAACACGTAGTTTGGTTAGACGTGAAGCAATTCTTGGCAAATAAGCGTCAAGGAACTCACAAAGCGAAAGCAAGAGCAGATGTTTCTCGCTCAACTCGCAAAATTAAAAAACAAAAAGGTACGGGTGGTGCTCGTGCGGGTTCAGCTAAATCTCCTTTAATGAAAGGTGGTGGGCGTATTTTTGGACCAGTACCAAGAGATTATTCGTTCAAGATTAATAAGAAAGTAAAATCATTGGCTCGTCAATCTGCATTTGCCGCCAAAGCACAATCAGGAAACGTAACTATCTTAGAAGGTTTCACTTTCGATGCTCCTAAAACTAAGTCATACTTAGCCTTAATAGAAGCGCTTTCATTCACAGGAAAGAAAACGTTGTTGATTTTGCCAGAAGACAATCAAAATATCTTCTTGTCAGGACGTAACGTGCCAAAAGCACAAATCGGAACGGCTGGACAAGTTAACACGTATGATTTAGTAAATGCTACTCAATTAATTATCGTTGAATCAGCTGTTACAACAATCGAATCATATTTTAGTAATTAATTTATGCTATGAGTTATGAGCAATGAGCCATGAGTTTTCTCAAAGTTCACCTCTCAAAGCTCAATGCTAAAATATATCAAGAAAATGAGCATTATCATAAAAAGACCAATTCTTACTGAGAAATCTCAGGAATTACAGAAAGGCGGTCAATACGTTTTCGAGGTTGCAAGCAAAACTAACAAGGTTGAAATTGCAAAAGAAATCAAGAAAATGTACGGTGTTGCAGTAGTATCTGTAAATACACTTCGCCAATTCGGTAAGAAAAAATCAAGAAGCACTAAGACAAAAGTAACGTCTGGTATCACTTCAACGTACAAAAAAGCAATCGTAACAATCGCTAAAGGTGAAGTTATTGATTTCTATGACGGAATTTAATCACAATTAACAATAAGCAATAAACAATTAACAATTCGTAAGAAAAATTGATAATTGATAAATGGTAATTGATAATTGAAAACTATGGGAGTTCATCCCGATAAATTGAACAAAGCACAGAAATGGCAGCTACAAGAAAATTTAACCCTGTAACCCCTGGCACACGTCATAGGATTGCTCCGACTTTTGAAGAAATAACAGCTTCAAAGCCGTACAAGCCCTTGTTAGCCGTGGTTAAAAGAACAGGAGGTCGTAACGCAGACGGACATCGTGCCATGCGTTATATCGGTGGAGGACACAAACGTCGTTACCGTATTATTGACTTTCATCGTAACAAATTCGATGTTGAAGCAACCGTTTTAACAGTAGAATATGATCCGAACCGTACAGC
>JACMRQ010000155.1 GCA_014376355.1 Arcicella sp.
ATGATGAGTCTTTCGTTTATTCAAGGTTCATTATTTTTGGTATTATATATTTTGTATCATGTTTCAAATGCTTCCACCTCTTACGGTGGCGATGGAATATTAAAATCAATTTATTATATTCTTTTAATTTCACACATTTCTCTATCAATCGGAGTTGTTTGGTTTGTTCTGAGAGCCGTTTATTACGCTTTGAGTGGACAAATTGTTGCACATAAAAAGATTGTGAAGTGGACATTTCCTTTGTGGTTGTATGTATCTGTTACGGGCGTGATTGTATATTTAATGATTTCACCTTATTATAACTAAAATATGAAAAAGATATTTTTTGTATCCATCATATTACTACTTCTCAGCACATCCGTAAGCATGGCTCAATGCGCCATGTGCAGAATGACCGTTGAAAGTACCGTCTCAAATGGAAGGAGTCAAATAGCTTCAAATCTGAATACGGCTATTTTATATTTATTAATGGCACCGTATATTTTATCGGCAGTTATTGGCTATTTGTGGTGGAGCAGTTCCAAGAGAAATATTTCTCCTGTGACTCTTTTGAGACAGCGGATTAGAAAGGCTTTTAGTCAGGTTTGATTTTTGAAACTATTGATATAAAATTAAATGAATATCATAATTGACCCAGCTAAGATAACCCACTATTTACTCGTCCCAAAAGATAAAAATGACAAATCTAAATTTCTTAATGAACTTGGATATTCATTTGATAATTGGGAAGAATTAGTAAACGATATACAAAATATAGTTTTGGATAATGAAGCAGTTTTTCAGAAAGAACCACCTTTTGGTGGCGGTTTATATGAAGTAAAGGGTCAATTACGTAATTTTGGAATAATTACTATTTGGTTAATGCTTGATAATCAAAATACGTTTAGATTTGTAACGTTATTTCCTAATAAATCAGATAAATAGCTATGCAACAATTTCCATTATTCTCTACGGTTATTTTAACCACAAACTTTCCCCAATTTAATTTCATAAAGGGAGATGTAGCTACTGTTGTTGAGTATATAGAACCACAAGGTTATATTTTAGAAATATTTGATAATCAAGGAGATACAATTGATGTAATTCCTGTTCTGGAATCTGATATTGCTTTACCAAAGCCTCATGCTGTTGTCAATTATCGTGATTACGCAAGTGTTGCATAATCTTTTCTACTCCCAAAGCGGATAATGCTCTAAATGAATCTGTTCCCCAAAGAAAATTTTAGTTGAATTCTCAAACGATTTTGTGTAATCTGAAACATAAAAATGTTTAATATGAGCATTCATGACATTAAGATTTTGATTTTCAGATAAATATTTCTCCACCGATTTTGCCACAATCTCTGATGTATCCAATACATTAACCTTGCCCTGATAATAATGCTCAATCTGTGTTTTGATTAATGGGTAATGCGTGCATCCTAAAATAAGGGCTTCAATATCATCCAACACAATATTTCGTAAATATTCCTGAATAATACTTTCTGAAATAGTATTATTAAAAAATCCTTCCTCAATCATAGGTGCAAGTAATGGCGTTGCTAATGATTTTAAAGTAATTTCTTTAGCTAAATTATCAACTTTCTTTTTGTAAATATTAGAATTTACTGTCTGTTTTGTACCAATTAAGCCAATGGTTTTTTCCGAATAAGTTATTGATAAATAGTCAATTACGGGGTCAATTACATTCATTACTTTTGCTTTACTTCCCACATACTCACGGACGAGTTCATAAGCCGCTGCCGATGCTGAATTACAGGCAATCAAAATAACTTTGCATTTTTGTTGCAATAAAACATTACAAATTTTGATAGAATACGCTTGAATTGCCGAAGAAGATTTGTCTCCGTAGGGCAAATGTGCAGTATCTCCGAAATAAATGATATTTTCGTTGGGTAAAAGGGTCGTAACAGCATGGGCAACAGTCAATCCACCAATGCCACTATCAAAAATTCCAATGGGATTTGAATTCATATATTTTGATTTAGAATAAGGTAACTTCGATTTTATAGGTAAAATTACAGAAAAATATTTATGACTCAGAAAGTAAAAAAATGTAATTATTTTAGGTATGTTTAAACGGTAGTAAGATGGCTATATTTGTCTTTCTTCTGAATGAAAATAATTAATAAATACAGTCACAAACTATCTTCAACTCAAAGCCACATTAATTTTTTACTTCCCATGCAACCTTTACAAATTATTAATCATCTACACTTTGAACTCAATAAACCTATCAGATTTAAACTAAAACTTTACCGTGAAGCTATTAAATTTATTCCAAAGCGAAGAAGCCTTGGTGAAAGCCTGTCAGAAAGGCGATCCCAATGCTCAACGACGTATTTACGAAAAATATTCCTCTAAAATGCTCGGAATATGTTTTAGATACGCACATGATGATTATGAAGCAGAGGGAATAATGATTGAAGGGTTCGTAAAAGTTTTTGAAAAAATTAGTACATTCAAATTAGAGGGAAGTTTTGAAGGTTGGATTAGAAGAATTATGGTGAATGAATCGCTAATGTATTTGCGAAGCAACAAAAAAAATCAATTTGAAACCAGCTATGACCAAATCCTTTTTGAACCAGAACCAGAACAATTTAGAACCGATTTAGAAACCCAAGACTTACTTAAATTGATAGAAAAACTGCCATTAGGTTACAGAACAGTTTTTAATCTTTACGCAATAGAAGGTTATTCGCACGCTGAAATTGCCAAGCAACTAAGCATTACTGAAAGTACTTCGAAATCGCAACTTTCACGGGCGAGAGTAATTTTACAAAATGCTGTAATGGAAATGGCTTAATCAGTTAATGATTATCTTTAGTAGTAAAAATTTAGCGATTGTAAGACAAAAAGAAAATGAAAAGTATAAAAAATATAGATGAAATATTCTCTGAAGGCTTGCACGCTTACGAGCGTCAGCCACGCCAAGAAGCATGGGAAAAATTAGAAGCAAGATTGCAAAAACCGCAAAATAAAGTGCTGCCAATATGGTGGAAATATGCCTCTGCGGCTTCCGTAGCTTTGCTTTTGGGAGTTGGCGGCTATTGGTTTAGAAGTTGGAAAAATATTCAGACTGATGTGATTGCGGTTACAAAAAAGTCTGTAATTCTTGAAAAGAAAAAGTTGCCTATTTTGGGAAAGACTATTCCACAATTAATCGCTGTTGAAGAAAATAATCAACCCAATACAAATTTGAAGTTGAATGGTAAAGTTAAAAAAGTACTGAACGTTCAGTTAGCCCAATTACCAATTCAAAAAATCATTAAAGTTGAAGAGATAGAACAAGTTGCGAAAATACCCACCAATGAATCAAAGAAAACTGAAGAGTCAAACACGATTGTATTAGTTCTTGAAAACACAAAACCGAAATATGAAGAAGAAGTAATTGTATTGAATATGGTTGAACCCAAAGAAGTGATAACTCAAGCAACTTTAAACGATGTTAATGTTAAAAAAGAAACACGTTTGAGTAAAATTTGGCAACAATTAAAACGTGTTAAAAACGGAGAAAATGTCAATTGGAATGAAGTGGGAATTAAACCGCAAAAATTGTTAGCTCGTGCCGATGCAAAAATTGAGAGTATTTTGACTAAAGGAGAAAATATTGAAGAGTAGATGCAACCATTCTGAAACAACCTGCATCTTGAATTTATAAGGCAATAAATTAATAAGTTTTCCAACCAGAAACGCCAAACATCTTAAAATACAATATCATGAAACTATCAATCACCATGAAAACGCTAAAAAGAATCAGCTATTCAATTATCACCATAATTGCATTAATTTTCTCAATTAATTCACAAGTTTTAGCAAACCGAGGAGGAGTCGATTCAACCGTTATTAGTATCGACAAGAGAAATCAAACGCTTTTGAATCAGAAAAATAACAAAACTTTAAGAGAAAATCTTCAAGAATTATTCACCAAAAGTGGAATGTCATTGGATGATGATACTTGGAGAGGTATCCGTAGAATTGTAAATAGTGATTTGAATAAAGATACATTATTAGTAATTACGCAAGACAGCAAAAGTATTAGAATAGTTATCAATACACACGCTAAAAATGGTAGTAACGATTCCATAAATACTGAAAATAAGGAACAGAAATCGGGTCATAAAGATAAACAGGTGAAAGTTGGATTAGGCGGAGTTGTTGTAAAAGATGGTAATGATGAAGTAAGAGTTGGTTGGAACGGAGTATATGTTAATGAGAATGGAAAAGAAACTAATATAACACTTCGAGATACTACTGAAAATAGTAAAAAAGATCGAGGCTTCAATAGTCGTTCTGGATTTAATATTTATTTAGGTTTAAACTCTTTTACCAATACAGGAAGTATTGCAGCACCTTACAGTTCAAAAGACTTTGAATTGAGTCCTTTGGGCTCACGATACATTGGCTTTGGTTGGACTCGTAGCGGAACAATCAGCAAAGGAACAAATACTGCCTTTAAAATTAGTTACGGCTTAGAATTATCGTGGTATAATTTTATGTTAGAAAACAATGCTTTCTTCGTAAAAGGCAATGATAATATTGGCTTTTCGGATTATCAAAACGCAGGTAAACAAGTAGCATTATCTCGTAATAAATTGACAATCGCCAACATTAATCTTCCTGTTATGCCATACATAGCCTTCAAAAAAGGAAGTATCATTACTTACATTGCCGCAGGTGGATATGTGGGATATCGTTTGGACAGTTACACAAAAACCAAAGAAGATGACGGTGGAAAGAAACAATGGAATCACAGTAGTTTCTTTTTGAACAACGTTCGTTACGGTTTGGCGTTTGAATTAGGACTAAAAAACTTTCCTGATTTGTTTATTAATTATGATTTAAGTAATCTATTTCAAGATGGCAGAGGACCGAAAGTAGGAGGGTTAAGTTTTGGGATTAGGCTGTAGAATTTTAGATAAAGTTACTCATGGCATGAATTAAACTAATTTGAAATTATTGATAATCAAGTAAGTTAAGTCATGCCATAAGTTTTGGTACAAAATATTTAGAATTTACTTTTCAAATAAGCAATCGCTAAACCGTAAGCATCTTCACCAGCAACTTTATCATATTTCGGGTTGGATGGATTAGCAAAAGCGTGTTCGGCATCGTAACTTTTAACCTTTACTGTTTTACCCGCAGTTGCCATGTCTTTCTCAAATTGAGCCACCACTGTAGGTGAAATCCATTGTTCTTTTCCTGCAAAAAGCCCTAAAACATCACAATTGAGAGTTTTTAGCTTGTTTACATCTTTTTCTGGCATTCCATAATACATTACACATCCAACGGCTTGTTTGCCTTCCAATAAAGCAGATTTTAACGATAATCCACCACCGAAACACCAACCTACCGAAGCAATTTTTGCATCTTTTCCAGCGTAATTAATTCCGCCTTCAATAATAGATGCCAAACGTTTTTGGTCGGCTGCTCCCATCAATTTTCCTGCCTCCTCTGGGTTTGTTGCCACCTTTCCATCATACATATCAATTGCCATTACGTTCACGTCTTTCAAATCATTATAAAACGTTTCCGACTGTTTTTTGATGTAATCGTTCAAACCCCACCATTCCTGATAAACGAAAAGATATTTGTTTGATTTTTTGGCCGATTTAATCAAAAACGCATTTGCCATAGCTCCATCAGGCGTGTTAAATTTTATCATTTCGCCACCCGCCAAACTCACGTGCGTGTATGGAAGCGGAGATTCGTGTGCCTTTTGGAATTCTTTTGTTGAAGCCATCAATTGCATATCGTCTTTGTTGCAATCAGCTTTTGAGACAGATGAGCAACAACTTTGCGAAAATCCGAAATAACTTACGGTTGATACGATAAGGGTTAATACTAATTTTTTCATTTGATATTTAGATTTTTGTTTACGAAATATTAACTGATAAATTTGGGAAAAGTTTTATAAATTTTGATGTCATACAGTTTTACCGAATGAACGTATCCGTTACGTGCTTATTCCAATAATTTTAAATATTTACTTTCACAAAGGATGATAAATCCTTTTCGCTTCTTTCAAAACCGTATTTTTATCCAGAGTCATTTTCTTAGTTTTTTGTTGTGAAAATAATTCCATTTGGTCTGAATAATGCGGACTATCAGGATGGTTTGAAGCTCCGTAACAATTAATACTTTCAATTTCAGGTAAAGCATCTTTAGAGAATTTTACTAACTCAATATAAGATTCGCCCGCATTTGCTCTGACTTTCCCATTTTTGTAAGGCACAGTTCCCATGGCTGCCAGAACATCAGGAATTCCAAAAATAGGTAATTCTTTCTCTCCACGAACCAATTTCTGAATCTCACCTAACTTTATATCCACCGTTCCAAAGTTTTTGAGTAAATAATTTTGAGCAAAACGCAATCCTTCCAAACAATTCTCTACCGTTAATTTCTGGATATTGCCATCTTTTTGGTAGTATTTTTCATTACAATAATCATAAAATAATTTAAAAACTGCCGCATCTGGATTATCTGCTTCTGCCCGTTTGTTCCAATTTTGTATTTTCTCAATCGTATGTTTTAAATCTGGATAATCATTTGATTTTAAGTTGTATAGTTCAGATTCATCGATAAAATAACTCAATTTTTTAGGTAATTGCAAATCATATTTTATCTTTTTAAAATCATCATAACTAACTTTTTTATACTGAGAAACCAATTCCATAAAACGCTTACTTCTGTTAGTTTCCCAACTTTCAACACCCATAGTAGCATCAAAATTTTCAGGTTTTAAATTCTCTTCGGGGGCAGTAGCACTGTATGGCGTATTATTTGAATTATAAACATATCCAGCTTTCGGATTTAAAATTTGCGGTAAATCTTGGATAGGATGGTAAGTATTCCATAGATTTTCAGAAGTATTTCCTGCTAATGTTCCCGTCCAATTAAATTTTGGATTTCTAATGGGAATTTTTCCGTTGGTAATGTAAAATATATTATCTTCTTTATCGGCATAAATAATATTAAATCCTGGAATTGAGGTCATTTTTAAGGCACTATAAAATTCGGTATAATTTTTTGCTTTGTTCATTCTGTACCATTGTTCCATCGGTTTTATGTCAAAAAGAGAAGCAAATCTGATAGAAAAAGTTCCTGTTTTTCCTACAACCGTTGGACCATATTTACTCCAATAAATCTTCTTTTTTACACCAATCACGATGCCTTTAATCTTCACTTTCAGCTTAACCGTTTCTTCTTCCAAATCAAGCCATTTATTATCAAAACGGTACTGATTTTTGTTTTCGGGATTGATTGCTAACTGATACAAATCCAATTTATCGTGATAATTAACGGTATGAGCCCAACCTAAATTCTCATTTACACCGTGTAAAATCGTTGCCGCTCCAGGGAAAAGTCCTCCTAAAGCGTTCCAACCCTGTTCGCTACAAACATGAGCTTCATACCAAGAGGCGGGACCTTCAAGTGGTTGATGCGAATTAACGTTCAGATATGTTTTTCCATCGGTCGTTTTAGATGAACTAAAGGCAAAAGCATTTGAAGCCTTCGGACGAAATTCTTCCAAAGTCGCAACTTTACCATTAAAAATAGATTGCAAAGCTCGGTCGAACCCTGAAAAAGAAGCAATCGAAAGCATTGAAGCCGTTAATTGGTCTTCAACCGTGGCGGGGAATTCTCCTTTTACTAAAACTTCTTTCGGGTGGTTTCGGGCGTAAGCATTTATACCCTCCACGTATCCCGTGAGCAAGGCTTTATAATCAGGAGAAAGTGAACTTATATTATCTTGAACCGTTTTTCTGGCACGAATTAATGCTACGGCATAATCAACGGCGGCACCATTTTTACCCAAATATCTCCCTAATAATTGCTTACCGCCCAAAAGTGTAAATTGAATTGTTTTAAAATCATCCTCGGCATGGGCATAAGCTAATCCATAGGCAACTTCGGGGTCGGTTTTGGCGAAAATATGAGGAACTCCCCATGAATCTCTGGCAATAGTCACATTCTCTGGATTTATCTGAGAATGAGCGAGTTGTGTGATAAAAATTAAAAGAAAAAGAAGACATTTTGTCATTTTCATGTGGTTAATTTTTAATAATATGGTGGGTTCTTATTACTGAAACTCTATTCAATTACATGGAAATAAATCCGCTGGATAATGTTGAAAATGAATACTGATTATAACCCATATAAGGATGAATAGTTTTTTCATAATTCAATTTGATTTAAACAAAAAAGAGGCACGAAGCCTCTTTTTTGTTATTTGAAAAATATCGCTTTAGGAAAATTAAAATCTATTTCCTCAGACTTTATTCCTCGAATTATTTATTCAACAATTCATCAAAAGTAATTCCAACATAGAAGGTTGAACCTACCGTTGGGTTTCCAAAACCTGTGTAATAAGGATTACCTAACACATTATTCCCACCTATTTTTATGATTGATTTAATGCTTGCAATTTTTTTACTAACTTGAAAATCAAGTGTATTGAATTGTGGAACGTAAGCAAGTCTTTGCTGAGAAACTAATGTACTTGCAATCCCCGTTGGACCATCAAATGCTTCTTGGTATCTCCAAGCCACAGAAAAACCAAAACCTGTTCCAGCAATATTACGATTTCCTACGTTTGCATTTACACGGTATAAGGGCGTGCTGAAACCAACTTGTTGATTTTCAGCAGGAAGTTCTTTTTGATTTGTTATTTCGTTACGAGCACCATTCATACCCAAAGTGAAACCACCAGGCAATGAATAATCAAATCCTAAACCCCAACCTGCAGTTTTCACATCAACGGGCGTATTTGTTGAGATTGAAAATACATTTAAAGCATTAATTTCTTGTGGTTTAGAAGCCGTTGTAACGGATACACCATTGATGAAATCTTGGTAAGTGCTTTGGTAATAGTAAGCATCAACAAATAATTTTTTGCCTAACAATCCTTTGTAACCAATTTCCCAAGTATAAACTTTCTCAGGTTTAAATTCAGCAAAAGTCACTGCCGTTGGATTTGCTTTTCCCGTAGCAATATCTGTTACGCTGTAAGCTGGTTTTCCTTGTAAATATTTATCTCTTAAAAAAGGAAGACCTCCTAATAAACGAGCACTTCCTACGAACAAATCAATATACTGATTTTGAGTTGTTGGCATACGAAATCCTGTTTGGTATGATACTCGGAAATTATTATTTGCATTAGGCGAGAAAACACCCGAAATACGAGGTGTAAATTGTCCTGAAAAGTTTTGATTTTTATCATAACGCATTGAACCTGACAATTTGAATTTATCATCAAACAATTTCTTTCCTAATGATACATAACCACCAAATTCTGTAATTGTAAATTCTTTACCAGACTCATCTAAAGAGAAAAGAGTACCATTTGAATTAAGGTTATAGCTACGAAGATTAGCTCCTACGATTACTTCTAACGCATCATTAAATTTCTTTGTCAAATTATACATACCTTCTCCATGATACATTGCAGTTTTGTCATTAAATTTGGCTCCAATTGCACGAGCCGAAGCAGGAGCTAAAATACCTGGAATTGCTCTGCTTTTGGAAGCATCAGCCGCTGCATTAAATTCAGTAGTTCCTGGTAAGAAACGACCTTTATCAGCATTTCCTCTGGCAGCTCCATAATAATTAGTAGCACTAATTCCAGCAACGGCTGTATTGGCTGCAATTATGGCATCAGTTGGTGTTTTTCCTGTTGCTAAAGCAGTTTGAAGAGCTGTTCCATAAGCAGTTAAGGCAGCTACACCATAAGTACCCGCAAAACCTGCAACGTAATCTCCATACCAAGATTCACTTTTTTTCCATGCTTCGTTAATTCCACTGGCTAACAATGAATTGGCATAAGAATCTCCTGAATTTTCTTGCGTGGTATATGCACGTAAATAAAAGTCAGCTCCTTTCAGTTCTGCCTTAGCTTGCCATAACGTAAAATTTTTGATTGAGTAACGGTCTGAACCTGTATAAAGACTTGTTCCGAATCCGTAATTTCCTTGAAGAACGGCCTCAACTTTATCATTCAAACGATAATGTAAAGCAGCATTCAGTTTTAAACTTTTAGTAGCATAATCTGCCAAAGTATTTTCTTCGTAACCTGTACGAGATACGAAAACAGTATTATTTGGAAATACAGAGTTGAAAATAGCAGTTGGTGTTAATAAACCACGAGTAGCTGCTGAAATCTGATTGATACCTGCAGTTAATCCATTAGTTGGGTCTTGGAGAATTGGTCTCAATAAATTTTGAAAATTTAAACCTTGACTTGACTCATCCCCATAAACGTTTACGCCATTGTATCCTTGGTCAGAACCTCTCGTGCCAACGCCCGAGCCATTTCCATTCAACAAACTTTGGTTACTATAATTGTTTGCCTGCCAATCTTGCCCTTGTAAGTACGCAAAATTGAGTTTGAACGCAAATTTGTTATTAAACGCTTTCGCATAACGAAGACTATAATCCGTGTATCCAGTTGTAGGAGTGGTACGGCTACTTTCGTTCATAATTCCATATTTTAAGTTGGCACTTAATCCTTGATACAAAAATGGACTTTTTGAATTCATCAAAATAATACCATTCATTGCATTTGGTCCATAAAGAGCAGAAGCTGCTCCTGGAATTAATTCTACACTTTCCAAGTCCAATTCACTGATACCTACGATATTACCAACCGCAAAATTCAAACCTGGAGCTTGATTATCCATTCCATCCACCAATTGAACAACTCTTGGATTACCGCTTCCATTGAAACCACGAGTAGTAACTGATTGAAATGTTAAACTTTGTACGTTTACATCCACACCTTTCAAATTTTTCAAGGCATCATAAAATGAAATAGAAGGTGTATTTTGAATAGCACGTAAATCCATTTTTTCAACCGATACGGGTGATGTCATAACGCTTTCTTCAACCCGAGAAGCTGAAACTACAACTTCCTGACCCAAGATATTCTGCTCTTCCAACTTAATGTCAAAGTCAGATTTTGCACCAGAAACAATAATTTCTTGCGTTTTGTAACCGATACTTGAAACAGAAATAGTAAAAGGAGTTGGTGTAGTTGTTGAAAGAGCAAAGTTTCCTTTACCATCAGAAATAGTTCCAATTACCTTTCCTTTCACGGCAACACTTACACCAATTAAAGATTCTTTCGAGGCTCCGTCGCTGACTTTACCCGAAATTTTAGTTTGTGCGAACGATGATACCGTCAGCAACATGATTGAGGCAATAACACCGAGCCTCAGCTTAGTAAAAAAAGTCTTCATATAGCGCCTTTTTAGTGAATTAAGGTTAAAATATAGTAATTTTGTACTACAAATATTGCAATTTTTTCTGCAAAATATGGATTATTTATTAAATTATTATGCAAGCATACCAAATATTTTACAACTTTTTCAAAATATTATACCAAAATAATAGTACGATGAAATCTTACAAATGTCTGTTTTTATTTATTTTTATTATAAATGTCTCATTATCAGGATGTAACAAAAAGCCCTATCAATTAAAGAGTCATTTTTTAGAAAACCTAATTCCTGCCGTTCCCGATTATTCCAACTCTGAAAATTGGGCGGCTCTTCCTACAATAAAAGACCAAGCTGATCAGATTCCCTTGAATTCTGACTTGAAAGATGGACAAGCCAATGCAAAAGTTGATGTTTTTTTCTTGCACCCAACCATTTTTACGGGAAAACCAGAAAATCAATACGAATGGAACGCTGATGTAAACGATGCTAAAATAAATGCATCTGTTGATAATTATACGATTCTAAACCAAGCATCGGCTTTTAATGGTTCGGGTAAAATTTATGCTCCCCGATACCGCCAAGCACATTATCATGCTTTTGTAACAAGTGATAAAGACGATAAAAAGAAATCACTCGATCTTGCTTATTCCGATATTAAAAGAGCTTTTGAATATTATCTCAAAAATTATAACCAAGGTCGCCCAATCGTGATTGCTTCGCATAGTCAAGGAACTACACACGCAACCCGTCTAATTAAAGAATTTTTTGATAATAAACCCCTTCAAAAGCAATTAGTTGCGGCATATATAATAGGAATTGCCACTCAGCCCAACGTTTTTGAAAGCATAAAACCATGTGAATCAGGTGATGAAGCGGGATGTTTTGTTTCTTGGAATACTTATGGTAAAGGTTATTATCCCAAGTCGCATAAATCTGGATTAAATACAGCCGTAAGCATTAATCCGCTGACGTGGAGTTCTGATTCTACGTATGCACCTGCAACGATGAATAAAGGAGGAGTTGGACCTAAATTTACAATGCACCCAAATATGGTGGATGCTCAAAATCATGAAGGCATGGTTTGGGTAAATAGACCAAATGTTTCGGGTAGTAAATTTGTTAAAAATAAAAGTTGGCACATTGCTGATATTAACTTTTTCTATGTAAATATCAGAGAAAATTTAGGGCAAAGAATTGAAACTTATTTTAAAAAATAGATGAATAATAACTATGTAGTAATCATGGCAGGAGGAGTAGGAACCCGTTTCTGGCCTTTTAGTCGAAGTAAGAATCCAAAACAATTTCACGATGTTTTAGGTACGGGAAGGACACTTTTGCAACAAACTGCCGATCGTTTTGAGGATATTTGTCCGAAGGAAAATATTTATATCGTAACGAGCAACGATTATATTGACATTATCAAAGCACAATTGCCATTTATGTCAGATAATCAGATACTTGCTGAACCTTCTCGCAGAAATACTGCTCCGTGTGTTGCGTATGCGTGCTACAAAATTGGCTTACAAAACCCTCAGGCAAACATTATTGTTGCTCCCGCCGATCATATTATTTTGCAAGAAAAAAAGTTTGAGAAAAGAATTAATCTTGCCCTTAAAACGTCTGCAAATGCTGATGTTTTAGTAACCTTAGGCATTACACCTACTCGCCCAGACACTGGTTATGGATACATACAATACGTGCATTCACAAGAGGAAGTAAAAAAGGTAAAAACTTTTCGTGAAAAGCCGAATTTAGAATTGGCTAAGTTGTTTGTAACCAGTGGGGAATATGTGTGGAATGCTGGGATTTTTGTATGGAATGTGCAGGCAATTAAAAAAGCATTTGCCAAAAGTTGTCCAACCATTCATGAGATTTTTACGAGAGGAGAAGCCTTTTATTTTACCGATAAAGAAACCAATTTCATCAACGAAGAATACAAAACTTGTGAAAGTATTTCGATTGATTATGCCGTAATGGAGAAGGCTGAAAATGTTTTTACCGTTTTAGGAGATTTTGGCTGGTCAGATTTAGGTACTTGGAAATCATTGTATGAAGTATCTGATAAAGACGAAAATGAGAATGTAGTGGATGGCCAAATAATACTTTACGGCGTAACGAATAGCATCATCAAAACGCCAAAGGATAGATTAGTTGTTGTACAGGGATTGGATGGGTACATCGTTGCAGAATATGGCAATGTGCTAATGATTTGTGAAAAAGAACAAGAACAGTTTGTGAAAAACTTCGTGGCAGATGCAGGGGAAAAAGGCAATGAGTTTGTGTAACTAATAAATTTTAGAGGAAAGACATTTTTTCCTCCAAAATCTATTTTTCTAATAATTATTCCGATGCAATATCCATCAAATATTTTATCTGGGTAATAATTTCCACATTATCGGGGCAATCTATATCTTGCCCTACCACTTGATAACCAGTCAATAATATTTTAGAATTAGGAAATTCATTGGCTAACTTATAAACATATTTTTGAATTTCATTTTGCCCTGGCACTGACGTAATTACCGTAAAAATATAATCAGGTTTGTGTATTCCGTGGGCAAAATTTAATTCACTAAATGGCAGACTTTGTCCTAAATAAATAACTTTATTTTGTCGTGAACGAACAATGTAATTAGCGAAAAGTAGACTTATTTCGTGCATTTCTCCTTCAGGCAAATACAGCAAATATTTCTTAGCTCCTTGTCTAAGTGAAGGCAATTGCCCATCAATGGCAACAATCAATTTCTGCCGAATTAGATTAGAAATAAAATGCTCCTGAGCTGGTCCAATTGATCCTGTAATCCATAAAGTTCCTATTCTACTGAGAAAAGGATAAATAATGTTCACCATCATATTCTCGAATCCAAACTGGAGTGTATTAGTACTAACAATTTTCTCAAAACGTTCTTCATCCAAATCCAACATAGAAATAGTTAGGGCATGGATTTGGTCGGGATAATTCAATTGTTTATCCGAAATCAACAATACTTCCTTCGATAATTCCTCTGGAGACATCTTAGAAATTTCCGAAATTTTATAGCCATGATCTTTCAATAAAGAAATATTCAACACTAATTTCAAGTCATTGTCGTCGTATGAGCGTATGTTCGTATCTGAGCGGTCTGGTTTAAGAATATCATAACGCTGTTCCCAAATTCGTAATGTATGAGCCTTGATACCAGAAAGTTGTTCAAGGTCTTTGATTGAATAAGTACTCATGGCTTGAATATGTAGTCAGATTACTTGATAA
>JACMRQ010000156.1 GCA_014376355.1 Arcicella sp.
CCCCTCAAACTATGAAAAAAGAAATCCTTCCTTTTTATGTTATCCTATCATTGATAGTTTTCAATTTTCTTAGTTGCAAAACTATTCCAAAAGATAATAATATTTCTTCAGATAAAACGTCACTTTTAAATTACGATAACGCAACGCTTTTTTCTGAAACCTCTCCATATTTAATGCCCTATAACCGAATTATTGACGGTGCAGGAAAATCAATAAATTATGGTAATCCAGATTTTGAAAACCATAGTTTAGATTTAGTCAAAATTCCCAATAGTGATTTAATTGCAGTAGAAGACAGATACGGAATTGCCATTTTTAATACAAAAACGCAAAATTTGCTCAATCGTTGGACATATAGTCAAGTGCCAGATTATAAGAATCTTATGAGTTCTTTTTCTGGTATTAAAACGATTATTTTCAAGGATTCTACCTATATTTTTTGGGGAACTGGAGGCAGAGAAAAATCTACGTCTTATGTTTTACAAGCACTTTGGGACGGTAAACAAATAAAATTAATTAAAGCATTTCCGTTCAAAGCAATTACCCCTGCAACGGTATCTTTACCAAATGAAGTCGCTGTCAGAGAGGAAAACGATGAGCTTTTTTTATATACCGTTTTGAACGGAAATAATCAGTTGGTGAAATTAAAAGTTAGTAATCAAGAAGTGATGTGGACATCTTCAACGGGCGTTGCTCCCTACGGATTGAGTTTGGTGGATGATAAAATTTTTGTGACTAATTGGGCGGGTCCAAAAACGAACGAAAACGATGGACTCGAAACGGCAGGTGTGCCTTGGGGAAGTGCTTATATTAATCCTAAAACGGGAGCAATGTCGAGGGGAACGGTTTCCGTTTTTGAAGAAAAGACGGGTAAAATCATTAAAGAAATTGAAGTTGGCTTGCATCCCAATGCAATTATTACGAGTATCGACAAACAAAAAATTTACGTAGCCAATGGAAACAGTGACAATATTTCGGTGATTGATACCAAAAAATTAGCTGTAATAGATTCCATTTTTGTTGGACTTTTTAATGACCATCCAGACTTAATTGGAAGTACTCCAAATGCTTTAGCCTTGAATAAAACAAGCAATATTTTATACGTTGCCAATGGTTTAGATAATGCAATTGCCGTTATTGAATTAAAGAAAAATACTGATAATCAGTCAGTTAATAAGAATGTTATAAAAGGATTTATTCCTACTCAAGCCTATCCTTCTGGAATTGTTGTTGATGAAAATGAATTGTATATTACGAATCTCGAAGCCATAGGAGCAAGGGCTGAACATGAAGTAAAGGAGAATGCAAAAGCTAAGAAAGCCTATAATTCTCATAAACAGTTAGCTTCCGTGTCGTTTATTACTTTACCGAATGATAAGGAATTACAGGATTATACCGAGAAAGTGAAAAATCAAAGTCTTTACAAACGGGCAAGATTATCGGAGTTGATTCCCCGAAAAAATATGGCTCCAAAACCAGTGCCAGAACGCATTGGAGAGCCTTCAGTTTTCAAACACGTTTTGTATATTATTAAGGAAAACCGAACGTACGACCAAGTTTTGGGTGATATGAAGGAAGGCGATGGAATGGCTTCATTGTGTATTTTTGGTGATAGTATTACCCCAAATTTGCACAGCATTTCAAGGGAATATTTGTTGTTAGACAATTATCATGCTTCGGGAAAATCCTCTGCTGAAGGACATCACTGGGCAAGTGCTGGCATGGTGACTGATTATACTGAGAAAAGTGTTCGGGCGTGGTTTCGAAGTTATCCGCACGTTTTATATGATGCGATGGTGTATAATAAAAAAGGATTGATTTGGAATAATGCGCTCGACCACGGAAAAACCGTTAAAATATTCGGTGAAGCCTGTACTTGTGAATTTGATGAGAAAATTTATAACTGGGACAGTTTATACAAATTGCAGCAAAAAGGAGAAACCTTTCCCTTTAAAAATACAACGACTATTTCGAGAGTTCGTCCTATTTTATCGAATGATTTTCCAGGATGTGATAATGAAGCCATCAGCGACCAAATGCGAGCCGATGCTTTTTTGAAGGAATTTAATACGATTACAAATGACCCAAAAGGGAAACTTCCAAATTTGATGATTATGTCGTTACCCAACGACCATACATCGGGAATGAACCCAAAATTTCCAACTCCAAGAGCAATGGTAGCAGATAATGACTTAGCGGTTGGGCGGATTGTGGAAGCAGTGATGAAAAGTAGATTTGCAGATTCAACCGTAATTTTTATTAGTGAAGATGATTCTCAAAATGGATGGGATCACGTAAGTGCCTATCGAACAACTGGTTACGTAGTTAGTAATTATTCAAGACTTCAAAGAACAGTTCATGCCAATTATAACCAAACTTCTTTATTACGAACTATTGAACAAATATTAGGACTACATCCCATGAATATTATTGATGCAACCGCTTCACCGATGTTTGATTGTTTTACGGATAAACCTACCGCAACTTTTAAATATTCAGTAAAGAAAAACTTGGTTGCTTTGGATGAAATGAATAAACCCGTAGAAAATCAAAAAGGAGCTTCGTTGAAATTTACGAATCAATCCATTAAATATGCTTTTGATAAAATTGACCGTGGCAACGATAATATCTTGAATAGAATTTTATGGTTTTCAATGAAACCTACAAAACCGTATCCTTCAAAATTAGCGGGTAAAGGAGAGGATGATGAGGACGATTAATTCAAATAAATACCTTGAAAATTTTATCACAGCAATACCAAAATCTTATGAAATTTTATTTATTAATAATTTCAACAATACTTCCTTTTTTATCACTTGCTCAAAAAAGTGATTCCACGAAATCGGAATTGCTGAAAGAAGTAATTGTGAGTAGTCAACGTATTCCTGAAAAAAACTTAAAAACAGCAGCGTCTATTTCGGTTTTATCTTCCAAAAATCTTAAAAACTATCAAGTTAGAACAACGCCCGAAGCTTTAATGAATTCAGTGGGTGTATTTATTCAAAAATCTACGCACGGAGCTGGTTCGCCTTTTGTTCGTGGGCTTACTGGAAATCAAACACTGATTTTAATTGATGGTATTCGCCTAAATAATAGCACTTTTAGATACGGTCCAAATCAATATCTCAATACAATCGACCCATTCTCATTGGATAGAATTGAGGTTTTGCGAGGAAGTGGTTCGGTTGCTTATGGCTCCGATGCTTTGGGTGGAACAGTTCAATTATTTACGTTGAATCCAGCATTTTCGGACAAACCAACAATTCATGCCAATGCTCTTTCAAGATTTGCTTCGAGTGATATGGAGAAAACGATTCACGCTGAAGTAAGAATTGGCAGCAAAAACTTAGCTATAAAAGCAGGATTGAGTAGTAGAGATTTTGGTGATATTGTGGGCGGAGATACTACAGGAAGGCAATCTCCAAGCGGATATAAAGAATTAGCGTATGATTTTAAAGCTAAACTAAAGCTCAATAATAACTGGGAAACAATAATTTCTCACCAGTTTATCGAACAAAAGAATATACCATTGTACTATCGGGTTCATTTAGAAAATTTTGCTCTTAACGAATTTAATCCTCAAAAAAGAACTTTGTCCTATCTGAAACTAAATGGAAAGTCAGAGATTAAATTATTGAAATCTATCGGTTTTACGGCTTCTTTTCAAAAAACTAATGAACAAAGAAATAGTCGGAAAAATGGGAGTGAAATTGAACGAATTGAAACCGACAAAGTTCAAACATTGGGCTTAACACTAAATGTAATTTCAACTATTTCAAATAACTGGACGGCGAGTTCTGGACTTGAATTTTATCAAGATGTAGTAAATAGTGATAGAATTGACCAAAATATTCAGACAAA
>JACMRQ010000157.1 GCA_014376355.1 Arcicella sp.
AAGTGTAATTTTCATCTCTTTGTAGTAAAAACCACTGCTACCAATTGATACCAAGGTTACAACTAAAGAAAAGTGAAAAATTTCCCACGACTTCCGTAGATTTTTTTAGTCTCTATAAAATTACGTTTGTGCGATTGTGAGAGCATACATTTTAATGATTCAATTAATTTATGAGTTTTTAAATACAAGTTTGAAGATGCTGAAAATCTAGTTACTTTTTAGACTTGAAGATTATAGAGACTTTAAAATAAATATCAGCTATTAATCTTCTAGTAAGCCTCTACAATCGCTCACAGGTGATTTTATGGCGACTGAAAAAATCTACGGCGGGCGTGGGAAATTTTTCACTTTTCTTTAGTTGTAACCTTGGTATCAATTGGTAGCAGTGGTTTTTACTACAAAGAGATGAAAATTACACTTCTCAAACGAAATATTTAGTCTAAAAGTGAATTTTTCGCAGATTTGGAAGAAGAATCTCTATTAGATTAAAGAAGTATCCAATAGGGGTGGGGTTTAAACTCTTTGCGAGTGGCATCGTGTAAAACGGCATATAAGGCTGGCATGGGATAGATAAAATTAACCCACCTATTCTTTACTTTTTCTATGGGCCGAAAAAGTGCTAAGAAATGCAGATATTTAGCGTAAAACAATTAGGTTAATAAATCAAGGTTAGATAAGATCAATTCTAATCAAGTATCTTTACCATTTGAATCAGCCAAAATCTTTTGATCCCTAACAATATATTAATCGAATACGCCAGAGTTGCAACCTGTATCAGAAGCCGCCTCTCTGAGAACCAACTAATTGAATAGCGGTCACCGCTATGGTTGGAAACCGTATATTTTCGGCAAATTGTTATGAAAACCTCAGGGTCGAGACTCGTAAATAAGCAATATTTCTGGGCATTTTGATAAAATTAGATAAAAACCTCATAAAGGTACTTATTTTATAAGATTATTGTCGTTTTTATCAGCGAGTTTTGTTTGATAATTATGGTGGTTTATAGGATGGTTTATTTTGTAAGAAATTGATTTGTAAATTATAAATCATTTAGCTATTGAGCCTAAAAATTACTATACGCTATAAATGGATGTCAAGCTATTTTAGTTACATTCATTTTATGATTCTAATTTTTAGAATCGTTGGATAATGAGTAGCTTTGTTTATCCTAAATTTAAAAAATATTTTATGCCATTTATCCAAAGATTTTTTCTTTATTGCTTATTGCTTTTGACCCTATGGTCTTGTAATCACGATTCAACTCCTTCCAACCCGCTGAAAGAATTATCATTTTTAGTAGTAGGGGACTGGGGGAGAAATGGTACGCAAAACCAGCAAGAAGTCGCTAATCAAATGAACCGCACGGCTTTGAAAGAAAACGCTCAATTTGTCATTTCAACGGGAGATAATTTTTATGAATCGGGGGTAAAAAATGTCACTGATTCTCAGTGGGAAACATCTTTTGAAAAGGTTTATGCGGGAATTGGTTTACAAAAAGACTGGTTGGTTGCACTCGGAAATCACGACTATCAAGGTAATCCACAGGCTCAAATTGATTATTCCCTTAAAAGCTCTCGTTGGAAAATGCCTGCCCGTTATTTTACTTTGGTGAAAACCGTTGATGAAATGACCAAGGTTCGTTTGGTGTTCATTGACTCTAATCCTTTTGTGAAAGAGTATCTTAAAAATCCAAAGGCTTATTCCGATATTGCTAACCAAGATACACAAAAACAATTAGTATGGTTGGATAGTGTTTTGACGAATGCGAAGGAAAAGTGGAAGATTGTTATTGGACATCACCCCATCTATTCCGCAGGGTTTGGTCACGGTAATCAGGATGAATTGATTAGTCAAATAAAACCCATCTTAGAAAAAAACCATGTTCAAATGTATTTCTGTGGACACAGCCACAGTTCTCAATACCTTAAACGCCCCGATAGTTCAGTAGATTACGTGGTGGCGGGTGCAGGTTCTTCTACCGTTGAATTGGTTAAACAGGAAAGCTCGGTTTTGTTTGGCACAATAACCCCAAGTTTCACCCTTATTTCTCTATCCAATAATTTACTAAGAACCACTTTTGTGGATTCGACTGGACAAATTTTATTTAACACACAGAGGGGTTTTTAATAGCGAGAAGGCATATTCACTATTAATGTGACCGATGTATTTAAACCTAAAAAAGATAAATGTTGGAACTTTTAGGTAATTCTAAGTACAAAGAATAAGAATATCTCTACATACTTTTGGTGTGAGTTTATTTCCAAATCAAAATTACCATTCCTATTAAAATAAAACCTGCACCAATTAAAACCTTCGTTGTCATAGGTTCTTTTAAAATAATGAACGAAAGTAAAAGCGTCACCACAATACTTGCTTTGTCAATGCTCGCCACATAAGAAACTTGTCCTTCTTTCATGGCTCGATAGTAAAAAATCCATGATAATGAGGTTGTGATGCCCGAAATAGCTAAGAAAATCAAATTACTTTTAGGGGCTTGTTTTATTTCAGACATGGCATTATTCAACAAAAAAGCATTAACCATAACAATGCTAAAAACGACCATTGTTCTGATGCTTAAAGCTACATCGCTACTCAAATTCTTCATGCCAAATTTAGCAATTACAGAAGTTAATCCTGCAAAAAGCATTGAAATGATGGCAAATATTTTCCACTTTTCCATACTCTCTTTTTTTTCGATTAAACTACAATTCCAATGATTAAAAAAAGTAAAAATCCGACAAAAAATGCCGAAGTTAACCAAGGGCTTTCCTTCATTTCGTATGCCTCGGTTAAAAGTTCTTCCGTTACTAAGTAAAGTAAAGCCGCTAAACCAAAGGAAATAATAATTTCCAGCCAATTAGCGGTCAAATTGCTTAATAAAGTTGCTCCAAGCATTGTACCAATTAGAAATAACATAGCCATAGAAGCCATAATCAGAAAGGTTTTTCCTTTACTGATATTTTTATTTCTCAATGTAGAAGTAACCGCAAGGCTGAATACAAAAACTTCGACAGCAAGTGCAACAGTCAGTAGAATACCCTCTTTTTGTCCTGCGATAAAGCCAATCCCTATCAACAAACCATCAATAAATTCATCCACGCAACCTGCAACTATTAAACCCCAAGGTATTTTCGCTTCATTACTGTCATTATCATCTTCCATTTTTTCGCTAAACATTTTCACTAAAAACATAGTTACCACGCCCATGCTAAATCCAATAATTATGTCTAACGGTATATTTCTATGAACAATGTCTGGCAATATTTCAACTGCAACAACAGAGAAAATAATACCTGCCGCAAAATGTAATAGAAAACCTCTTAGTTTATCGCTTGGCTTAATGTAAAGTGCAATTAGACAACCTATTATAGTTGCCGAAGTTGCAATAAGTGCATATTTTAAAATTTCCTGGTTCTAATGTTTTTGGTGGTACTGTTTAAATCCGTTTTTTGAGGCTGCAATTAACAGATTTTCCAACCAACAGTCTGAGTAAACAAATCCATTTAAGTCTGCTGCCCTACAAAGCAAATGCTGTTTTTTTTACTTTTGGTTATTTTTTGGCAAAATGGTAGAAAATTGTACCCAATCGCCAAAGCTCTAATGGTTAGTTGAGCTGATGATAAATTACCGTGGAAATACTGAGCATTTGATAGAAATTTATCTATCGGTTTTATAGCTCTATCCACCATATTGCTTGTTCTTTTACCCTCACAATCGAAGGATGTGGCAAATAGTTGGACATTATTTTTCATCTTTTCGACTTGAGCTAAAACGGTTAATGAATTAATATTTTTCTTAGCCCATTGATCTATTTGGATGATTTTATGGATAAAATCAGTTTTATTGTCAGCTTTGTAAGCGTCCCAAACTTGATTAAATAGTTCGCTTTTTAAGGGTTCTTTTTTCGAGATACTTCTTATTTTGATATACGAATGTAAAAAACATAAAATAAGTACAATCTCGTTGAATAGCCCTTTCCATGCTTTTCGGGTTGCTGACCAGCCGTCTGTATTTACACTTGTGGGTTGGTAGTTTGGTGAAATATTAAGTGCTTCTTGTTTGAATGTACCGTAACTTTCTTTGAGTCCTTGTTCATTTTCTGTCAGAGATAAATCGGCTCCTAAAATACAATTATCACCCACGGTCATACAAGCGTAAATTTCTTTACCATTTAGAAAGGTAATCTTTTCATCCGCAGTTAGTGATTGAGACAATAAAGCAGGATTCTTAACAGTTGTTCCCACTATACTAAAACGACCAAAATGATTGACTCGGTCTAACCATTTTGATTGGGTATCACCAAAACAGGCTGTAATACTGTCCAAAGATGTCCCACGGAGGTATAACATGATACCTTCTCGACAATCTTCAACTTTCCCGCTCCAATAGGGCATAATAAAACTGGGTTGGATAGCATAAATTTGCCCTAAAAGATTTATTCGACGATAAGGCAAATCCATTTTTTTAGAATACCTAATATCGTGAAGTTGGTAGCTTTTAGATAAATCGGCATCAAAGAGCAATTTGTATTTTTCGTCAAGACCATCAAGCCATTGACGAAAGTAAATAGGGTCTTTTACCGTCTCTAAATACTTCAACTCTGAAATTGGTAATCGAATAATATTCGTCCCTTTTGCTGTTTTTGTTGTTTTTTCTTTACTTGCAGTTCGTTTCCGAACTTTTGGTTCTGATTCTATCACTTGGCTTGATTGGGTTGTTTCGCAAAACAAAGATCAGCCAAGTTTTTTTCATACCACCAAAAACCTTAGAACCAGAAAATTTTAATTACCCAGCCGCCTACGTGGTCAATGGAGAGAGTAGTACCGTTTCCATCATTAATCTAAATACAAATGAAGTTGCAAATTTGATACAATTAACGGATGGTTCAGGTACTCAAATGCAAGGAATGAACATGGGCAAAACCCTTACTTTCCCCCACCATATTTATTTGAATACTTCAAAAACTCAAATAGCGATTGCCGCCCCAGGCATGGATTTAAGTGCGGGTCATTCGGGTGGAATGGCTGGTATGAAAGGAAAAATTGCGGTTTTGGATGCTGTAACGGGTGTGAACGTAAAGATAGTTGAAACGCCTATTATGAATCATAATGCTATCTATTCGACCGACGGGAAAGAAATATGGACTTCTCAAATGGATGAAGTAGGTAAAGTATTGGTGTATGATGCTACTACTTTTGCATTAAAAAGTACAATTTTGGTAGGAAAAGAGCCAGCCGAAGTTACATTTTCAAACGATGGAACGGTTGCATTTGTGGCAAATGGAATGGATAATTCGGTTACTGCCATCAATCCCACAACCAAAGCAATTTTAGCCACTATTCCCGTTGGAAAGAATCCCGTTGGTGCGTGGATAGGTTCGGATAATCGTATGTATGTGGATAATGAAGACGGACAAACCGTTTCAACCATTGATGTAAAAACCTTGAAAGTGGTTGAGATCGTAGCGTTGGGGTTCATGCCAGGTTATGTGGCTTATCAGGGTGATATGAAAGAAATGTGGGTAACAGACCCAATGGCAGGGAAAGTACACTGGTGGACAAAAGATGCTACTGGAAAGATGGTTCGTACAGGAGCATTTGCCACCGCAGCGGGTAGTCACGCCATTGCTTTTAAAGATATGACGGCTTATGTTACCAATCAAGAAGCTGCTAATGTATCGGTGGTGGATGTGATGCAACACAAAGTAACGAAAACTATTGCGGTTGGTAAAAAACCGAACGGAATTGTGATTAGATAAAAGATAAATAATTAAAAATCAAACCATTAAACTTAAAGTTTTAAACCAATGATAGATACAATGTTAACGCTCACGCTACTAACCTGTTCGGTTATTGGCTATGGTTCGAATCCAATATTAGAAACCGTAAAAATCAAAACTTCTGCTGTTTGTGAAATATGCAAAGTAACAATTGGAAAAAAGCTCGATTTTACCAAAGGCGTGATTGAATCCAATTTGAATTTAGAGGACAAAGTGGTGACGGTCGTGTACAATCCGAGAAGAACGGATGTTCAAAGCATCAAGAAATCTATTTCCGAAGCAGGTTATGATGCCGATGAAGTGATGGCTGTATATTCTTGCGAATGAAGGCTACTGATTGGTGCGTAGAAAATGAGTTTATAATTTTAACGTATCGCATTCGATAATCAAATGTATTTTACAGAAACAAACATGATTTTATACATCAAAAACATGGTTTGCGACCGATGTAAAATGGTAGTGGCAGACCTCTTTAAACAAATCAACATTTTACCTATTAGAATAGATTTGACCGAAATTGAGATTTCCGAAGAACTTACCGAAGCCCAAGAGAATACGCTTCGGAGTAGTTTAGAGAAGGTTGGATTTGAATTAATGAATGATAAACGGGGTCAAATAATTGAGAAAATCAAAACTACCATCATTGAATTAGTCCAAGAACAACCCGATGTTTTACGGAAAATTAATCCATCGTTATATATTGCTGAAAAAGTAGGAAAAGAATATAAATACTTAACCACCTTATTTTCGGAAGTCGAAGGAAATACGATTGAACACTATTTAATTCATCAAAAAATTAAGAAAGTCAGAGAATTACTAATTTATGATGAATATTC
>JACMRQ010000158.1 GCA_014376355.1 Arcicella sp.
AGGGTTTTCTAAGGATAACATTGAAGCAACACTCCCCAAAGATTCCGCCAAAACTACTGATGCCCCACCGTGTAGAAGTCCAAAAGGTTGCTTGGTTCTTGCATCCACGGGCATTTTTGCACAGACATATTCGGAAGTGACTTCGGTAAATTCTATGCCTAAATATTCAACCATATTACCGATACTCATACTATTTAACTTTTCAAGCGGAATGGAAGTATTTATCATGATTTTGTTGTTGTGTGACTGATTCTTAACCGTTAAATAAAAAAGTGTAATTGTTTATGTAAAGCTCGCTATTCAAAGCTGAATTCTGATGAAAATCCTGTACTTTTGCGGATATTTTGCTAATTTAATTGATAATCAATGTCTGACCAATACTCACCAAAGTCAACCACAAAAACTGTATATTTGATTCGCCACGGTGAAACTGACTTCAATCGTCAGGGCGTGGTGCAAGGAAGTGGCGTTGATTCTGACCTTAATGAATTAGGACGAATCCAAGCGGAAGCCTTTTTTCAATATTATCAACACATCACTTTCGATAAAGTTTATACTTCTGGATTGAAAAGAACGCATCAATCTGTTCATAAATTTTTACAGAAAAACCTTCCTTGGGAACAACACAAAGGTTTGAATGAAATTAGTTGGGGCGTGCGAGAAGGGAAAATTCCAAATAGTCGAGATAACGAATATTATAAAGTACTGATTGATAGTTGGATAGCTGGTGAGATTAATACACCATCCGAAGGTGGAGAAAGTCCAGCAGATGTAATTGCTCGTCAAAAACCTGTGATAGATTTAATATTAAGTCGTCCCGAAGAAGAAACAATTTTGATTGCCATGCACGGACGAGCCATTCGGATTCTGCTCACCCTTCTTTTGGAACGCCCATTAAATGAAATGGATACTTTTGACCACGCCAATTTATGTTTATATAAATTGGTTTATGATTACAAAACCTCAAGTTTTACGCTTGAATTAGCTTGCGATATTACTCATTTAAAGGGAATCTCTCTCTGATAGCTTTATCAAATTCTTTCAAAATCGTCCGTTTATCCACGCAACTTTCCGTTTACTCAATTTTGACTGCGTTTTTCATTTGAATACGCTAAATTGTTGTTGTGTAAAGTAATAGAACAATACATTTTATGTCAAGAACAAAATTATATTGGTTATTGCAAATCTTCGGATGGTCGGCTTGGTTAATCAACGAAACTTTGATTTATACCAATAATTACGGTTGGTCGCTCGACTGGTTTATGGCAGCAATTCTCAATATTACCATTGTATTGTTGCTGACCAATTATTTCAGAAAAGTTATTAAAAAGTATGGATGGGTTGAAATTGGGATTGATAAAGTAATTCCACGTATTCTTTTAGCCGTTGGATTCATGTCTATTTTTATGGCATTGGTTAACATACCGCTTGATTCTTACCTCCTGCGTGAACATGAAGAGGCTAATCTTTGGTCATTTTTCTTCATTCTGCAATATATTTTTAGTTGGGCAAAACCGCTCATGATTTGGACATTATTTTATTATGCGTCTCATTATTTTGAAAGAAAATCAGAAGTTGAGGTAGATAAAATTCGTTTAGAATCTTCTGTAAAAGAGACAGAATCAAAGGTTTTGAGAGCTCAAATGAATCCTCATTTTATGTTTAATGCCCTCAATAGTATTCGGGCATTAATCCTTGAAGACCCCGACAAAGCCCAAAAAGCCGTAACGCAATTGTCTAATATTCTACGAAGTTCCTTGTTGGCGGATAGACGTAGAACGGTTTCGCTTTCGGAAGAAATGAGAACCGTTGACGATTATTTAGCCCTTGAAAAAATTCGTTATGAAGAACGCTTACAGGTTCGTAAAAATATTTATCCCGAAACTTTAACCGTGCAAGTTCCACCGATGTTGTTGCAAACGTTAGTTGAAAATGCTATAAAACATGGTGTTTCCAAACCAGTAAAAGGTGGCTTTGTGAGCTTAGAATCTAAGGTTATGGGTAAAAATTTATCAATAACTATCAGTAATACAGGCACTTTGGAAAGAACTGATTCGGGTGGATTTGGCTTGGAAAATACCGCCCACCGATTGGAATTATTGTTCGGGCCAGAATCGAAATTCAATATTTTTCAAGCCTCCAAAGACGTTGTAACGGCTGAAATTATCATTCCAATTCCGCAAATTGAACCTGAGAAATATAGTCCATTGACGAAGATTTCCAATTTGGTCAAGGCGGGGTATTGAATTCCGATTTCAATATTCTTGGTATGACGCTGAATCATATCAAGAATTGTATAATAACCAATAACGAATTACCAATAAAAATAAAATATGAAAGCTCTAATCGTAGATGACGAACGTTTGGCAAGAAATGAACTGAAACGCTTGCTCGAAAATTTTCCAAAAATAAATATCGTGGGTGAAGCCGCCAACGCTGATGAAGCTGTCATTTTGATTGACCAGTTACATCCTGATCTGCTTTTTCTTGATATTCAAATGCCAGGGAAAACGGGTTTCGACTTGTTAACTGATCTTGAAGGTTACGTTCCCGAAGTTATTTTTACTACCGCATACGATGAATATGCGATTAAGGCCTTCGAATTTAATGCACTTGATTACCTGTTGAAACCTATTGAATTACATCGTCTTTCGGAAGCCGTTCAGAAAGTTGAGGAAGAATTTGACCGACAAAAACAACTGACCGAAACATCAAAAGATAATACAACAGTTCTCTCCGAAAATGACCAAGTTTTTGTGAAAGACGGTGAAAAGTGCTGGTTTGTCCGTTTGGGAAATGTACGTCTATTTGAATCTATGGGCAATTATGTCCGTTTATATTTCGATGACCAAAAGCCCTTAGTACTTAAATCTTTGAATGCTTTGGAGGATAGATTAGACTCAAAAATCTTCTTTCGTGCTAATCGTAAGCACATTATTAATTTGAAATATATCCAGAAAATTGAGCCGTGGTTTTCGGGCGGTTTGCAGGTAACGTTGAAAGAAAGTGGTGATAAAATTGAAATTTCACGCCGACAAGCTATTCGGTTTAAGGAATTGTTGAGTTTGTAAGTAAATATAAAAAATGGCTTTAACCTTTGTTAGAGCCATTTTTGTTCAAATACAACAACAACATGGAAAATAGTCTTTAATTTTACAAAAAAATAGAAATTTATACATGAAAAAAGTATTCGGTTTATTAATATTTTGTGTTTTGCTAAATGCTTGTAATCCAGAAATTAAGGAAGGCGAAACCAAGCGATATTTTGATTTAAAAGGTTTGATAGAAACGCAAATTAAAACGTTAAATACGCAAAAGCCTTTTGTTCAAAAAACAATTTTAATGTCTGAAAAATCTGAAAGCCATTTAGTTAACACTATTGATTGGGCTAAAGAATTAGAATTATTTATTCAAATGGATTTGAATAAACCAGCATTCATACAAAGTTATCAAGTGGATAGTTCATCAACAAGCGTAAATTATAAATTGAAAGATAATGAAAAATTGCCCGTCAAGTACTTGATAATTAGCAGAATAGGGGAGGGAGGAATCAGTATTGAAGCTTTGGTGAGTAACGAAAACTATTTATACAAAACTGAAAGAAATCTAAAATTATCCCTAAAAAACAATGAAGTATATGATTATCAAATACAAGGCTTTCAAAAAATTGTTTTTGGTAATAAAAAAACATTCAAAATTAATGGTGTAATTAAACGATGATTTTGAGATTTTTTAATAAAATAATTGCCCTATTTTTAGTGCTTTCTCTAAGCTTATATACCCTTGGATTAATGGTAGATAAGGGTTTGCGAAAATCCCGAAATGCTTATTTTGCTTCTTGGAATGATTTGTATTCTTCCAAGATTAATGCTGATCTCTTAATCATGGGTTCTTCAAGGGCTGAGTTCCATATTTCTCCCAAAATTCTGGATTCAACGCTATCGCTAAATGCGTATAATTTAGGGCTTTCCGCTTGGCATTTTGATATGCAATATGCACGTTTTAGGATGTATCTCCAACATAACCGTAAACCTAAATACATTATTCAAAACGTTGATATTTATGGATTTTCAAAACGTTCAGATGTGGCAGATTATCCACAATTTCTACCATATATTCAAGATACTATCCTACAAAATACAATTCGTGGACACAAAGGAGAATTTGATTTTTATCAAAGAAATATCCCTTTATTAAAGTATAAAAATCAGCAAAAAATAGCTTTTGAAGGTTTATTTAATTTTCTGGGCTTCTCAAATTTTTATGATACGACCTCAAAATATAAAGGTTATCGAGGAAATGATTACGCTTGGAATAAAGATTTTGAAAGTTTCAAAAAACGCTTCCCTAATGGAGCCAAATATAGATTTGATAAGGAAGTAAAACGACAATTTGATGAATATTTAGCTTTTTGTCAGCGAGAAAATATTAAAGTTTTTTTGGTTTATGCCCCTGAATATTATGAAGTTCAGCCTTATTATAAAAACAAAAGTGATCTTATTAATTTATGTCATAAAGCTGTGGAAAAACATGGATGTTATTTTTTAGATTATTCTAAGAATTTACTCTGTTATAACAGAAAATATTTCTACAATTCTCAACATTTGAATAAAATAGGAGCGGAACTGTTTTCTTTAGATTTAGGGAATAAAATAAATGTGTTGCTGTGAATATAGTCGCCTTTTAATAAGTTTAATTGATAATCACACTTTAATAATTGCCTTTTCCCATCAATAAATCGTATTTTTGTCTTTTAATTACCCAGAAAACTATTTCATGAATATATTAGGAATCTCAGCATTTTACCACGACTCAGCGGCAACTATTACACAAAATGGGGAAATTATTGCCGCTGCTCAAGAGGAACGTTTTACACGAATTAAGCACGATCCCGCATTTCCGACAAAAGCGGTTGAATATTGCTTAATGGAATCGGGACTGACCTTGGATAAATTAGACGCTATCGTTTTTTATGACAAACCGCTCTTGAAATTCGAGCGTCTCTTGGAAACTTATTACGCTTTCTCGCCGAGTGGACTTCGCTCATTTTTAACAGCTATTCCAGTTTGGTTAAAGGAAAAAATGTTTTTGAAAAGAATGCTTTACGAAGAACTTTTCAAGATTGGCGAATTTGATAAAAAGAAAGTTAAATTACTCTTTCCAGAACATCATCTTTCACACGCCGCAAGTGCTTTTTATCCTTCCCCTTTTGAGGAATCAGCGGTTCTCACGATTGATGGTGTAGGTGAGTGGGCAACTGCTTCAATTTGTCATGGCAAGGGAAAAGATATGACTATTTTGAAGGAATTACAATTTCCTCATTCATTGGGTTTACTGTATTCTGCGATTACTTATTTTGCGGGCTTTAAAGTTAATTCGGGCGAATATAAATTGATGGGATTAGCTCCTTATGGCGACCCAAATTCAGCCAATACTTTGCGGTATGCAGATATTATTCGAACCAAATTAATTGATATTCAACAGGATGGCTCAATTTGGTTAAATCAAGATTATTTTGATTATGCTACGGGTTTACGCATGGTGAAAGATAAAAAATGGGAAGAACTTTTCGGTTTCGCTCGTCGTGAATCTGAAACAAATCTGCAACCCGAACACTGTGATTTTGCTTTGGCGGCTCAAATCGTTACTGAAGAAATCGTTATTCTAATGGCAAAAGAAGCCAAACGTCTAACTGGTTCCGACAATATTTGTTTGGCGGGTGGTGTTGCTTTAAACTGCGTTGCAAACGGAAAATTACAGAATGAAAAAATCTTTAAAAATGTTTATATCCAACCCGCTGCTGGTGATGCTGGTGGAGCTTTAGGTGCTGCTTTAGTAGGCGAATATATTTATTTTGGACAAGAACGTAAGGTTGATACAAATGCTATTGATTCGATGAAAGGGTCCTATTTAGGTCCTGAGTTTTCTGATGTTGACACTCGTTTAATGGCAAAAAGATACAATGCCGTTTATACTCATTATGAAAATTTTGACCAATTAGCGGAAAAAACTGCCACAGCTTTGGCGGATGGAAATGTAGTTGGCTGGTTTCAAGGACGGATGGAATTTGGTCCACGGGCTTTGGGCGGACGTAGTATTTTAGGAGACGCTCGAAACGAAGAAATGCAGAAGAAATTAAATCTCAAAATAAAATATCGAGAAGGATTTCGTCCTTTTGCCCCTTCGGTTTTGGCGGAAGATGCATCTGAATATTTTGAATTAGAAGGCAATTCACCATATATGTTATTAGTACATAACGTTCAGAAAAATCGTAGAAAGGAATTGCCTGAAAATTACCGTTCCTTGCCTTTGATGGAGAAATTATATTATCTCCGTTCAGATTTACCTTCGATTACCCACATTGATTTCTCGGCCCGTATTCAAACGGTTCACCAAGAAACCAATCCGAGATATTGGACTTTAATTAATGAATTTAAGAAACAAACGGGGTATGGATTGGTCGTGAATACCAGTTTCAATGTGCGTGGCGAACCTATCGTTTGTACGCCAGAAGATGCTTATAAATGCCTTATGCGAACAGAAATGGACTATTTGGTAATTGGTAATTTTATTTTCGATAAGAAAAATCAACCAGAATGGGCTGAAAAGGACGATTGGAAAGACGAGTTTAAATTAGACTAAGAAATGAATATTTTTCGTATTATATTTTTACTTTTATTATTGAGCGTTCTCGGTTTTACGGGATTGCTTGCTATTGATTTATTAAAAGGAGATGGGAACGGTATTGTTGCAGGAATTAATTTTGCTCCTCTTGCCAAATATGCTTTTTATGTATTTTTAGTATATTCATTTTGGTATGCTTTTAAACAAAAAATCGGTTGGTTACAGAACCTATTGATGATGAGTTTAATGCTTGTTTTAACTATTGCTTTATTAGAATGGATTTGCGGAGTTGTCTTAAAAACGCAGGCTAATAGTGTTCCAAAAATCGAAGGGCCTACCCATTCTATGATGTTTGATGAGGATTTAGGATACAAACCAAAACCCAATACTACCCATACAGGAATACGTACAATAGATGGAAAAATTATTTACAGCATCACTTATTCAACAGATGTTAATAGCCTAAGAATCACGCCAGTAGATACCACAAAGCCTCGAACAAAATACGCTCAATTTTATGGCTGTTCAATGACTTTTGGGGAAGGAGTTCAAAATAATGAAACTTTGCCTTATTATTTTGCCAAGTTTGACAGTACGTTTAGACCTTATAATTTTGCGTATAGTGGTTATGGACCTCACCAAATGTTGGCACGCTTAGAAACGGAAAGTGAAAAAAAAATCGTTAAAGAAAACACTGGCATAGCTTTTTACATATATATTAATGATCATGTAAATAGAGTTCTTGGTACACTAACAAACTATGGGTATAATGGAGGGGTGGTTCCGTACTTTCATAAAGATGGAAATCGATTGAAACATGATGGATTAATTAAGGACTCTCGAAAATTTAGAAGTTGGATCTTTAGTCAATTATTAAAAAGTAATATTCTTAAACTATTCAAAATTGGGTATCCTTTCAAAATTACAGATCAAGATTATGAACTCACTGCTGAAGTGATGGCAGAAGCGTCAAGAGATTATAAAATGCAATTCGGTAATGATAATTTTTACGTTATCATTTACCCAACAACGGTTAATAGTTCCTTGATTATTAGCTTATTAAAGAAAAAAAGTGTAAAGGTTTTGGATTATTCAAAGCTTTTCAATCCGCTCGAAAAAAAGTATGCTATTCCGTATGATGAACACCCAACGGCATTGGCGAATGAAATATTAATCAAACAATTAGTAAAAGATATAAACTAAATCTGTAAATAAGATAATTTAAAAATGTATAACATCTAAAATTAGCCAATTTTCAAATCTTCAATTTAACCAATTTTCAAATATAAAATCATGGATTTCTTAACAGACCTTTTTAATTTTTTGAAAGAGCGTAAAAAATGGTGGCTCTTTCCCGTAATTTTCGTGTTACTTTTAATTGGTGTTCTTATTGTTATTGGTGGTGGTTCAGCCATTGCTCCATTTATTTATACGTTATTTTAGCTTTAAACTACGTGAAATTATATTAGGATAAAATAAATACCTCAACTCATCATCCATTGTTTACTGCTCATTACTTTTTATGAAAAGAGAAAAAACTATCGAAACCATGCTCGTTATTACTGTCGGGATGTTGGTACTATCTTTTGTGTTTAAACAGAAAACTTGGGGAAGTTATTTTTTAACTACTTCTTTAATAATTGGATTAATTGGCGTTTTTTCAAATTTTTTAAGCGAAAAAGTTGCTTGGATTTGGGGAAAAATCGCCCACATTATGGGTACATTTAACTCGTATGTGTTATTATCAGTAATCTTTTTTGTGTTTTTAACCCCTGTCGCTTTCTTATTCAAATTAACTCGTAAGGATTTGTTGAAATTGAAGGCTCAGAAAAATGGTACGGTTTACGAAGAACGCAATCACTTGTACGTAGCCAAAGATTTAGAAAATGTTTGGTAAATTGTAGGTTTTAGCTATTCGGGATTAGGTACAAATCCGTTATCATCTAAATCCTAATAGCTAAATCCTAATAGCTAAAACCTAATAAAATGATAAAAATCGTAATTCCTCTTTATAATGATTGGGATGCTCTTGATTTACTCCTTGTTGAAATCAAAAAAAGCGTTTCAGTTGAATTATTTTCTAAACTTTCCTTCGTAATTGTTGATGATTGTTCATCAATTCCTTGTGACATTCAACGATTTTATGGGTACAAATTATCAATAATAAGACTTTGGCGGAATGTTAGTCACCAAAAAGCCATTGCTTTAGGACTTTCATATTTGACGCAAGAAACTGATTTTGAGAAAGTTATTGTCATGGATTCAGATGGAGAGGATATGCCTTCGCATATTCAAAATCTTTACAAGGCTTCCCTACTGGAACCAGATAAAATTATCTTTGCTAAACGTGTTAAACGAAGTGAAGGATTATTTTTCAGAATGGGGTATTCTGTTTATAAATTACTTTTTGGCCTGCTTACTGGTAAGGTCATTGAGTTTGGTAATTTTAGTATTTTATCCTTCCGACAAGCCCAAAAACTGACCTACGTTTCTGAAATTTGGAATCATTTTTCAGGCGGAATTATCCGTTCAAAATTACCATATATATCCATTCCAATTGAAAGAGGAGTACGCCTTGCAGGTAAATCAAAAATGAATTTTATGTCTCTGTTTATGCATGGATTA
>JACMRQ010000159.1 GCA_014376355.1 Arcicella sp.
AATAAACAAACTCTCCAAACGCTGATTTAATCGTAACACTTTTACTTTCAGCACCTTCCACTCGCCCAATTATCTGAGCATCAATCCCGAACGATTTTGCGATTTCAATCACTGTTTGAGCATATTGTGGATTTAGATAAACCTCCAAACGATGTCCCATGTTAAACACTTTGTACATTTCTTTATAATCCGTACCAGATTCGGCTTGAATCATTTTGAAAAGCGGAGGTAGTTCAAACATATTATCTTTGATGATATGAACATTATCGACAAAATGTAAAACCTTCGTTTGAGCACCACCCGAACAATGAACCATTCCATGAATCACAGGACGTAATTCATTCAATAATGCCTTCACCACGGGGGCATAGGTGCGAGTCGGAGAAAGTACTAATTGTCCAACATTCAAAGGTGTGCCATCAACGGCATCAGTCAATTTCTTCGAACCACAATAAACCAAATCGGCGGGAACTGATGGGTCAAAACTTTCAGGATACTTTGTGGCTAAATAATGCCCCAAAACATCATGACGAGCAGATGTTAATCCGTTAGAACCCATTCCACCATTATAAGTTTTCTCGTAAGTAGCTTGTCCATCAGAGGCAAAACCAATAATTACGTCGCCAGCTTGAATGGTATGATTTGAAATTACATCGGCACGTTTCATACGGGCAATCACCGTTGAATCCACAATGATGGTACGAACCAAATCGCCCACGTCGGCAGTTTCGCCACCCGTACTCCAAATTCCAATTCCATTATCACGGAGCATTTCCAAAGTTTCCTCAGTTCCGTTAATGAGTTCTGCAATAACTTCACCAGGAATTAGATTTTTATTTCGGCCTATTGTACTGGATAAAAGCATATTATCCGTTGCTCCAACACAAATTAAATCATCGGTATTCATCACAACTGCATCTTGTGCAATACCTTTCCAAACAGAAATATCACCCGTTTCTTTCCAGTATAAATAGGCTAAAGCTGATTTTGTGCCCGCTCCATCGGCGTGCATGATGTTGCAATATTCATCATCTCCACCCAACATATCGGGTGAAATTTTACAAAAAGCTTTTGGAAAAAGCCCTTTATCTATTTTTTCGATGGCTTTGTGGACATCTTCTTTGGAGGCAGAAACGCCTCGTTGCATATAGCGGTCGGTCATTTTATTTTTATCCGTTATTTGGTGAATTGAAACCTATAATAACAGGATTTTTAAAAGTAAAGTCCTCTGAATTGGAGGACTTTGTGTTATAATTTCTCTATATTTTCCTTAACAAAATCTAAAAATTCTTCTGTCCAAGTAATCATTTCTTGTACTTCTTCTTTCGTGAAACTACTATGTAACCTATAATCAGCTTCTTCACGGTGCTTTGTTAATTCAGACCAAAAAATAAAATATTTTGATTGAATTAAATTTGTGTCAAAATACAATTGACGAAAATGATTTCTTATTCCAATATATGTTTCATCAAATACATTTTTTTAAAAAGTAATGATTTTACTAACCAAAAGTATGTAAAATATGAACTACTGACTGCCGACAATAAATGCCCATTTTTAAAATTAACTTGGGTAGCTCCATGATTATATTCAGCTTTTAATATTGCCTTAGTTATTTTAATATTCATAAATTATCAGTCTCATCTTCACAAAATTAAAAACCTTCTTTCACTTCCTCCTTCTTTTTCTCTACTTTTTTCACTTCGTCTTTTTTTGCTACCTTTTTCCCTTTCTCAGTGCGGGTACGGTACGAGTCCGTAAAACGTTCGGTGAATGCAAATTTTTCTTCCGCTCCAACTCCTAAAAAAGTATAGGCATTCTTACCACTTCCTTTTTTGACTCCTTTTGATTTGGCAGTTACAGCATTGTTAAATTCTCCATCGGAAGAAATTACGCCCATTTCATTTTTCAAATAACCCATGAAATACCAAACATCCGTTGAAGGTTCTAAATATATATAAAATTCATCTCCTTCGGCCGTTTTTTTAATTTCAACCATGCCTTCAATTTCTGAATTAATATCTGTTCCACCAATACTGGCAATGCTCAATTTTCCAACCGAATAAAATGAGGAAGTTAGATCAGAATATCGCAGATTTGCTTTTGAAATAACCATGGTCGTATTCATTTTTCCATTAATTGTATACAAAGGTACGTGTTCATTTTTTAATCTTCGTTCCAAAGGATCAATGGTTTTTCCGCCCAAAATATTGGCTAATTTTGACATTAATCGTTCTTTATCTTCGGCTTCATCGGCACTGACATTGTCTCGACTGTCCAAATTTGTTTTTACGATTTTGTCAGCCATTGCTTTTAACACCTCCACGGGCATTGGGAAATTTAGCACTAACATTTGATCGAATCTATATTTGGCACTATCCACTCGCATTTCGGCAAAACCCGCCGATTGAACGTAGTTTGAAGGATTAAAAAAGTTAAAATTTCCTTCCAGATTCAATGTATTTTTGGTATTATCATACACATACCGATTCACTTCGTAAGATTTATTTTTTTCATCTGGACCAATTTCGAAACGAGCAGTTTTAGGAATATCTCGTAATTGACCGTTTACCGTAAAAATATCTTCGTCTTTTGGGTCTTCTTTACTGGTTAAAAATGTTGAGTATAACCCACTGGAGGCCGTTCTAAAATGTAAACCTGCATAAACAGGGACATTTGAATCGTCTTTTAGGTTTGGCTGTATCTGAATATTTACATCGTCTGTGCCATTGCCTTTATAAGCAATCCAATTGACCACATCCGTCCGATTTTTATATTCAGGACGCACGAAGCCATTGAGCGTTAGATTTTTATTGGTTGCCACCATCGAAATATCGCCCCGATAAAGTATTTTAGATGAAAGATGAAATTTGTCCGTTTGTTCAACTGTCGCCTTAGCGGTGGTAATGTATCCTTTGATTTTTTTGCGGCCATCAACAATGGATTCTTTGAAATCAAAATTGCCCATTTTAATATTTACTGTATCGCCTGAAAGATTCTGAAATCGGTAAGTGGCATCACCTTCAAATTTATTTCTTGAGATAATTCTAATATTTCCGTTCACCAAATTATGATATCCGTTTAAAGTATCAATTTGTAACCTGGCGTTAAGAAATCCTTTCATTTCAGCGTCTCTACTGATATAAACTACCCCTTTATTGGGAATAATTTTGGCATCTGCTGATTTAATAAAAGGTACTCCATTAATATTAAGTGATTGTTTATCAATTTCGTATAAAGCCTCTGAACCGTTGAACGACAATCCTTCTTGCGATGGCTCAAGAGAAGTAAAAGTCGTATTCTGAACATTGCCCTTCATTGCAATAGTCTTCTTGTTAATGTTCCATTCGGCATTATTAATGGAGGTTTTATAGGCAGTATAAGGGAAATATAAATTAGTAGAATCATCCAATTTAAGGTTCTTTGGTGTTTTAATACTCACTAATCCAGTCGCTAAATTAAAGCTGACGTTCATATTATTACCTAACAAAGCAGGTTTAGATACTTTAAGGTTATTTCCAACTAAAAGATTTGCCATATCAGCCGTGAAGGCCTCTTTTCCGAACTTAATAATGTCTGATTCAGTTTCAGAATCTTGTCTTTTAATTTTTCCAAAACCAAATAAACCTGTTTGTCGAACTAATAATTTTCCTTCTAATTTAGTACTTGCAGCATAAAAATCAAACGAATTCCCTTTAGTTTCAATTAACATACTGTCGGCTTTGGGTTGCCATTTCAAGGAATAGTTTTTAATATCAACTTTCGTAAAATATGCCTGTCCAACTGTTCCTTCTTTAATAATACCCGTTGTGCCATTTGCTGTTACGGAATCAATTGTAAATAAAGCATATTTAGCCTGAATTTGGGAAGTCAAATGATTTATTTCACATTCTGCGTGAAGTCCTTGTTTATCCATCAAAAGTGGCTTTTCAAATTTAACGAAGGTTTTACTGTTATAAACATTATATTTTCCTTCGGGTACTTTATGGCTAAAACCCAGCGTATTATCAGGCATTGAAATTAAAATTTCTTTGAAAGGCGGAAATATTCCATCCGAATTAAAAGTACCCACAAAGTCAATGTCTTTGATGTTTAAACTATCAAAGTCAATATTGGGAACCTTGAAAAACACTTTTTTATTATACACTCCATTGGCACGATAAGGATGGTCAAAATACGCCGTAACTCCCGTTGGTACGACCAAACGAGGGTACTCAGCCAAACGCTGTCGACCCGATTTATTGTCGGGTTTATTAATATAAATTACGCCTGCTTCGTACTTTAAATCTCCTCCAATTTCAGTACGACCTTTCTTGGCTAATTCTTTTTGGGGAATAAAAGTAATGGAATCAATTTTATTCAATTTAACACTAAATTCACCGTAATTAAACGATAAATCTTTGCCTCTAAAACGAAAGTTTCCCGTCTTTAATTCTCCGCTAATTCCAATGTTTCGGTCTTTATTCACCTTAATGATATTATCGTAAGGTGCCATGAAAACATTGAGGGAATCGGAAAGGTAAAACTGCTTTACTCCTCTCACAATCAATTGGTTATCTTTTAAATTAAGACTTGCATTTGAAGTTGTATCTCTGGTACTGGAAGAATAATAAGACGGAATTAAGAAATTATCGTAGTCTTTTTTTGCTCCGTAAACTGCCAGATTATGAAAGCCTTTTCGGGATAATTTTAGAATTTCTACCTCGGGATCATATACAAAATAACCTTTTTGCATCATCTCTAAAAATACGGGCCTTAAAGCATTTGCATCTTTATTGAAGGCTTTTGCAAGTTCGGTAAGTGTGGTTGATGGTAAATTATTCTTTCGGATATAATTAGAAACCACCAATAAAGGATTAAAGCTGTAATTGGCCGAAATCTGAGCAAAACGTTCTGGGTTGTAATAATCAAAAGACTCGAAGAGGGCAGGAATAACATTTTTGGCGGTTACAATAGAAAAATCCATTCGTTGATCGTTCATATTCCAACTCATGGCATCAGCAGTAATGTCTAATTTGTGATAACTATCCGAATAAGAAGTTTCTCTAAAACCTCCAGCATCCACTTTATTCAAACGAAGGATGTAATTTTTACGATTATAATTTAATTTAACCGAAGGGTGATAAAGAGAATCTTGACCCGCAAAATATCCTGTAAAAATCGCAGATGGAGCAGTAATTAGCGAATCGCCAATTTCAAAGCGTTTACTAACCACTTGGAAAGCAACTTTACCCGCTTTTTTAATGATAATTGTGGCATATTTCGACTCCAGCGATGAACTCGAAATCTTACTACCAACCATTGTGAAACCGCCCTTGTAGTCGATGTCAACACTATTTTTCAAGACAACATCATTTTGTAAAGACATAAATCTTGGATAAAATGTTTGGGCGTTTTTGGCTCGTTTCTTACTTTGAAATTCAAAAATTCCTTTAATAGGAGCATTCAATTTTTGATTGTTGGTAATGGTAGCGAATTCTGAAGTTATTTTTGGACTTCTAATTTCCATGTTGTAGTTACTCAACGTGACAAAAACGTCTGGTAAACCTACATTTTCCCATGTAAAAATTCCTCCTGTTCCCAACAAAATTCCATCTTTTAGGCTCAAGATAGATGACGTATTTTTTAGGGTAACGGAATCATTGGCAGTAGCAATAATTAAGTCAATTCCTTTAAATTCCATTACGGGTCCAGGATTCAAAAATTGAGTTGCAGGTTCATCTACTTGAGCTTGTGCTGGAGTATTATTAGGAGTAGGCATGGGTGCATCCCAATCTTCCCAAGCATTCGTTTTTTTGACAGGTTCTGGTGCTGTGTTGGTGGGAATATTCTTTGTGGAAGGTATTTCAGGCTTATTAATTTCTATTTTTTGGTCATTAAATCTAAATGAAACCGTTCCATTTTGGGCGTATAATCGATTAAAATTTGTAAAATAAACGGCTCGATTATTGAAGAATAAACGGCTAACATCAAGGTACCGTAAACTCGTTTTTGTATCACCTGTTTCAATCGATTTACGGAGTGTTTCCAAGTAATTGTCTAATGAATTTTGGGGCAGTAAAGCATTATTTACTCCTAAAACTACGGCATCAAAAAGGCTCACAAATTGTGGAGGTTTATATCCTTTTTTAAACATAAAATTTGACACACTCGCCAACTTGGCTTTTTGAGCATCCGTGAGTTTACCAGATGTCCAGAGTTTTTCAAAATTTTGAGCAATAACCTCCGCTTGTGGATTATTTGAGAGAGCCAAAAAATTCTTAGCATCCGCTAAAAATTCTTCGGGCTTCTCCGATAGTTTTAGTCCTTGTGCTTGAGAAAAAAAATATCCAAATGTGAGCACCAAACTCAACAATATTGATTTAACATTCATAGATTTTACAGATTATCTTCCGTAAAATTAACGAATGTTATGGTTTGATATTTGATTTATACTCGTTCAAAAATCACAGCAGTCCAATTATTTTTCTGTTCCGTAGTCGTTTTTACTAAACCAACCGATTTTGCAACGTTTTCGATGTCTTCAATATCATGTTGGTAAAAGCCACTTACCACTAATTTTGACGGGGCAGGTTTCATGAATTCAACGTATTTTGGAATATCTCGCATCAAAATATTACGATTAATATTTGCCAAAACAATATCGTATTTCTCAGCAGGTTCATCTTCAATAGTTCCTTGACGAATCGTGATGTTTTGACAATCGTTTAATTGGCAATTTTCCCGAGAGTTTTCCGCTGCCCATTCTTCAATGTCAAATCCAGCAATCTCGGAAGCTCCTAATTTAGAAGCAAAAATTGCCAAAATGCCCGTTCCACAACCCACATCAAGCACTTTTTTGTTTTTGTGATCAACATCCATTTGCAAACTTAATACCATTGAAGTTGTTTCGTGGTGTCCTGTTCCGAATGACATTTTGGGATTAATCAATAATTCATACGCCACAGTAGGGTCAGGTTCGTGAAAATTTGCTCGTACACGTACTCGTCCATTGGCTGCCAAAATCGGTTCATAATTTTTTTCCCACTCTTCGTTCCAGTTCTTTTTTTCTAAGGTTTTATATGAATAGCTGATTGGAGTCATTCCCAGATAACGCTCAATAATTTCATCTACGCTATCTTCCGAAAATAAATCTTCGGTGATATAAGCACTGAGACAATCAATTTCTTCTGTGAAGGTTTCGTAGCCAATTTCACCCAATTCCGCCATAAAAATATCTGAAAATTCGGGATTGATAATTAGCTTTAATTCTATGTAATTCATGTTCGGGGATTAATTTTAAAATGTACTAAATATTTACAAAGATAGATAAATGACAAGTTAAGAGATCAATTAACCCTGTAAATACCTTTCAATTTTCGAGGCTATTGAGTTTTATCCATCTAATTCCACCTTAAACAAAAAAGGCACAAGCAAAATTTAATCTTTGCATTTTCAGGTATCGATTTTCATAAATAAATTTTACTTCTAATCAAAAATGAAATTCCCTAACAACTCCATTGTGCTAAAACAATTTAGTTTTAACTTCGTTAATTCTTTTAAAGTTTAAATTTTTTATAAATAAAATCTAAAAATCAACATGAAAAAATCAATTTTTATTGCGGCAATTACCTTGTTTTTTGCAATTTCTACTTTTGCAAAACCAGTAAATATCCAGTCGAATATCGTTATTAGTAAAGTAATAGTAGCTGATTCTACGGAGTTCAACGAGTATTATGGAAGTTACAAAATGATTGACAATCAGTTTGTTGAGAAAATGAAAGTGTTTTTTAAAGCAGGAAATTTATACGGACAAGCTACAGGTTATCCAGAAACAAAATTAACTCGTAAGAAAGAAGATGAATTTGAAGAAACAAACTTTGGGGCAATGATTACATTTACTCGTGTTGATGGGAAAATAAATGGGATAAAAGTGTCGGTACAGGGACAAGATTTGTTAGGATCGAAGGAATAAAAAACGCCTAACACTAAATCTGTACCAAAAATCAAAGCCGCCACGATGATAGAAGATTTTAAAACGATTAAAGAGTGTTAGGAATTTAAAAATTTGATTCAGTTTAATTATTTTGTCCGATTTCAAGCAGATACTAAAAATCAGAAATTAAACTGTGGTTAGCTATTTATTAATTCAAAGATATATGTATATAAACATATTATCAAATGAGAAGGATTGATTCTTTTAACTATTTCATGAATAAGTTTTAAACCTTATGAACGTAAGAAAAACAGTTTGCATTATTGGAGCAGGGTCATCTGGAATAGTAGCAGCGAAGACTTTAAAAGAGCATGGAATTAGTTTTGATTGTTTCGAAAAAGGTTCTCAGATTGGTGGTAATTGGCGGTTTAATAATGATAATGGAATGTCATCGGCTTATCGGTCTTTGCACATCAATACTAATCGTATAATTATGGCATATTCTGATTATCCGATGCCTACAGAATATCCGATGTTTCCCCACCACAGCCATATTATTAATTATTTTGACAATTATGCAAACCATTTTGGTATTCTTGAAAACATTCAATTTAATACCGAAGTAAAAGACGTAACTCGGAATAATAATGGAGTATATCATGTTAAAACGGATAACGGTTTGCATCTATACGATAACGTAATCGTTGCCAATGGGCATCATTGGAACCCCCGTTTTCCTGACCCCACTTTTAAAGGCAATTTCACGGGTGAAATTTTGCATTCTCATTTTTATAAAGAAGTTGAACAAATAAAAGGTAAAAATATTTTAGTGGTTGGTATTGGTAATTCTGCCGTAGATATTGCCTGTGAAGCGGCTCGTACTTACTCAGGAAAGGTCGTAATTTCAACCCGTAGTGGAGCAAATATTGTCCCCAATTGGCTGTGGAGTATTCCCTTTGATAGCTTAGCCAGTTCACTTTCTTCAAAATTACCAATGGCAATTCAGCGATTATTTTTGAGTTTAGCCCTTCGTTTGGCGAGAGGAAAACAAGAAGATTTTGGTGTACCAAAACCTAAACGACCTTTGTTGAGTGAACATCCAACGCTTTCACAGGATTTATTGAATTTATCGGGCAGAGGTTTGGTAAAATTTAAACCCAATGTCAAGGAATTTAAGGGTAAAACCGTTTTTTTTGAAGATGAGACTGAGCAAGATTTTGATATGATTGTTTATGCAACGGGTTATAAAGTAACATTTCCATTTTTGAAAAATCAATCTTTTGATGTTTCGGAGACCAATGATTTTAGGTTGTATAAAAAAGTGGTACACCCCGATTTTGCAGGACTATTTTTCTTGGCATTAATTCAACCTTTGGGAGCCATTATGCCTTTGGCGGAAGTACAGAGCAAGTGGATTGCCAAAATTTTGAAAGGAGAAACTAAATTGCCGAATAAAGACGAAATGCTAAAATCTATCCAAGAAGATAAGCAAGCCATGGCAAAACGATACAAA
>JACMRQ010000160.1 GCA_014376355.1 Arcicella sp.
ATCCGTTAGGATTTTTTTAAACTTGTCAACGGTATCCTTTGTCTGCTGTTCAGACAAAACGGGAGTTAAGATGAATACCGTTTCATAATTACGTAATTCCATTATGATATATTTGATTTTAAAAATTGGACTGCAAAGGTAATAATTTCAGTTTGAAAATCAAAATTGATAGGAGAAAGATTTGACTGTCAGATGGTTGAGTAGTAAATTAAAATAAATCTTCAAATTTCTGCTCATAAGGGTAATTTTCTCCGTTTTATCTTATTTTTCAATACATAATCCTTTTAAGGTCAATATATGAATTACAGCTTGTTCTTACTAAATCGCAAAATATATCCATCACCATCTTTCCCTTCCGAAGAAATGAATAAATCGCCATCGGGAGAAAAACATATTCCTTCAGGTTGACGATAAATCTTTGGATTCAATGAAATTAAGGCTTCTTTTTGCCCTTTTTCAGATAAAACCAATAACTTTTTTCCACTTGAAGCAATGATGAAAGTTTGCCCTGTTTTGGGATGCACAGCAATGCCCGAAGGTTTAAAATCTTTTCCGTTGGCATCATCCGTTACTTGTTCTTGAGGAATGGAAATGTGTTTAAAAAGCACTTTTCTATCGAAATCGTAGGCATAAATCATTTTTTTATCGTCCACACTTTTTACTCTTTCTTTTGCTATCAAAAGAAGATGTTTAGATTTTGGATCATATCCAAGTCCTTCATATTCAATTACTTCTGGTTCAGAGCAGTCAATTTCACGTTCAAAAGCCTCTCCAATTTTAAAACCTTTTAATTTGCCATTACTTTTCAAGACAAATACTTCATCACCCACTACCTCAACGCCTTCATAGTCGCCATCTTTCCCAAAGGGGATTTTATCTACTATTTTCTCTTCTTTAATATCGTAAATATAGATTTTGCCTTCCTCATCATTCACACAGACTAATTGGTTTTTTTTGAAATAAGAAAGTCCTGAAATTTCTTTCAATTTATCTGGAAGAGTATATTTTTCAGTAGGACTTTCAAAATTGTAGGGAAGGTTAATATTTTGGAACGTGGTTGTTTCACTTTGATTTTTACTTTTAGGTTCACAAGCATATAGCAATGTAAAACACAGAAATAAAATTTTAAAATTTTTCATAATTATTGAGTTTGAAAGAATACATTTGAAAGATAAAGTTATGAACATTCTGCCTTAAAACGTGTTGCAAAAATATGAATAATAAAATAGCACTTATCACAGGAGCAAACTCGGGAGTGGGTTTGGCAACTGCCAAAGGATTGGCGGCTGCAGGTTTTGATTTGATACTTTTGGTAAGAAATAAAACTAAAGCCTATGACACGCAAGAGGTGATTTTGCAACGTTTTCCCAACACAAAAATTGACTACGAAATTGTTGATTTAGAGGATATTGACGCCGTGAAAACAGCAGTTCTGCAAATTAGAAAACGATACAATAAGATTGATAGAATTATCAATAATGCTGGATATTCGCCCGATATGATTTCTTTCACAAAAGATGGGTATGAAAAATCATTTATAGCGAATCATTTGGGGCATTTTGCATTGACAATCAATCTTTTAGATTTACTGGAAGCCTCTGGTGAAGGAAGAATTATTAATGTTTCTTCAGCGATTCATTCTTTAGGAAAAGTAAACCGTTTCTTCATAAAAAATAACAAAAGCTTAACCGCATTTAAGGCTTATGGAGATGGTAAGTTAGCGAATATTCTCTTCACAAAAGGTTTGGCAAAAAGATTGGCTGGAAAGCCAGTTTTATCATTCAGTCTTCATCCAGGCGTTGTAGGGACAAACTTTGGGGGGAATTTTACAGGTTTTAGTAGCCTTTTAGTAAAACTTGCCAAACCATTTATGATTTCATCCGAAGAAGGAGCGGCAACTTCACTATTCTTAGCGACAACTCCTTTAGAAAATATTAATAGAAATAACGGAAAATATTTTGATAAATGTAAAGTGAAAGCCACAAACAACAACGATATTACCATTCAAAATGCTGATTGGCTATGGGAGAAGAGTCTGGAAATTATTAATTTATAGTATAGAAAATCTTTGTTATTTACGTGTTAATTAAACTTCTAACCGAAAGCCAACGCCATGAACATTTGTTAATTTTACCGTTGGGTCTTGAGCTAAATATTTTCTTAGACGGGTAATAAAAACGTCCAAACTTCTGCCTTTGAAATAATCATCATCGCCCCAAATGGCAATTAATATTTTGTCTCTCGATAAAGTTTCATTTTTATGTTGAACCAAAAATGTCAAAAGATCCGATTCTCGGTGAGTCAAGTCTAATGCTTTTTCTTCAAATATTAATTTTAAATTTTTAGTGTCAAAACTATATTTTCCAAGTGAATGAACAGCAATATTTTGGGCAGTTTTCTTGCCAGTCCTTTTCAAAATGGCTTCAACTCTTAATATCAGTTCCTCAATACTAAATGGCTTTGTTAGATAATCATCGGCACCTAATTTCAAGCCTTTGATTCGGTCTTCTTTCAATGATTTTGCCGTTAGAAAAATAATTGGAACATCACTTCCTGTGCTACGAATGTATTCTGCAAGCGTGAAACCGTCCATTTCAGGTAACATTACGTCCAAAATAAAAATATCATATTGATTTTGTTGAAAGGCCTTTTGTCCAGCTTTGCCAGTAACTTGCAGGTCAATTTCATACCCTTCTTGTTCGAGATTATCTTTTACTACAAAACCTAAACTATCGTCATCTTCAACTAATAATATCTTTGTCATTCTGTTATGATTGGGTATATTTCACGATTTTGGAGAATCATTGTACATTATAGACGCTAATTTAAGGCTTTTGACTAATATTTACAATTTGTTACTATTTTTGTACATTGAGGGTATCTCTATTTTAATGCAATTTACAGACTTAACAAATTATAGATGTTCCAATTAGACCCCAACAAACAGTATCCGAAGAAACTGTATTCAAAAGCTGTCATCCGTTTTCAAGATTGTGACCCTTTGAAACACTTGAATAATGCCAAATATTTCGACTATTTCTTCAACGCTCGGGAAGACCAAGTGGCCACAATTTATGAGTTTGATTATAACGATTATTTCGAGCATAATCAGACTTCATGGGTGGTTTATAATCACCAAATTGCCTACGTTTCTTCAGCAAAAGTGAGCGAGCGAGTTAAAATTATTTCTTCGGTAATTTATTACAACGATGATACTTTGGTTACAGAGTTTGTAATGACCGACCAGCATTGCAAAACGGTGAGAGCGGTGCTTTGGACTACTTCAAAATATATTCATGTGCCTTCTGGAAAGAAAACCAATCATCAACCAGAAGTGAATAAATACCTAAAAAAAATATGTGTTGAAGGTATTGATTTTGAACATATTACCCTCAATTTAAGAATTAAAACCATCAAGAAAGAGTTGTTGGAAGGAGTATTCATCCCTTAAAATTCTAAATCTGTATTAGAGGTATTTAGAAAAGTTCAACACTAAAAGATGTTTCGTTTATGTTTCAATAATTGGAATGTAAGCCATCAAATTTAAATAATTCAAAAATTGCGTAATGTATTAAAACAATATTGGGGATATGATGCTTTCCGCCCACTTCAAGAGGAAATTATTCAATCGGTTTTGGATGGGAAGGATACGCTTGCGCTGATGCCTACGGGTGGGGGAAAATCTTTGTGTTTTCAAGTGCCTGCAATGATGTCTGAGGGCATTTGTATTGTTATTTCACCTTTGATTGCTTTAATGCAAGACCAAGTTCAGCAACTCAAACATCGGAATATTTCAGCCATTGGTATTTTTTCGGGAATGCACAAAAATCAAATTGATATTGCTCTCGATAATTGTATTTATGGAGATATAAAATTTCTATACGTTTCACCCGAAAGATTACAGACGAAGTTATTTATTGAGAGGGCTAAACAGATGAAAATCAATTTATTAGCGATTGATGAAGCCCATTGTATTTCGCAATGGGGTTATGATTTTAGACCGCCCTATACCAAAATTGCCGACTTTCGAAAATTAATTCCGCCTGTATCTTTAATTGCTTTAACCGCAACGGCAACTCAGGAAGTTAAAATTGATATTATTGAAAAATTGGAAATGATTAATCCACAGGTTTTTCAACAAAGTTTTGCAAGAGCCAATTTGTCGTATTCTGCCTTTAAAGAAGATGACAAAGAAAGACGTTTGATGAAGATTTTGCAAAATGTTCAAGGTTCGGCGGTTGTGTATGTACGGAATCGCAGACGCACACAAGAAGTTTCGGATACCCTCAATAAATATAACATTCAATCGACTTTTTATCATGCAGGATTAAACCCAACTGAACGAACGAAGCGACAAGAAAACTGGATAAAAAACCGTGTCAGAGCTATCGTAGCCACCAATGCTTTCGGAATGGGAATTGATAAACCTGATGTCAGAACAGTAATTCATTTGGATTTACCCGACACTTTGGAAGCCTATTATCAAGAAGCAGGTCGAGCAGGGCGTGATGGTGAAAAAGCGTATGCAGTAGCTTTATTCAACCAATCGGATATTGATGGTTTAGAGAAAAATGTGTTGCAATCCTATCCTCCCATTGAATTGATTAGGCGGGTTTATCAATGCCTCGGAAATTTGTTTCAATTGGCAGTGGGTTCGGGTGAATTTGCCAGTTATGATTTTGATTTAATTGAATTTCAACGACGATTTGACCTTCCTTCAACGAATACCTATTTTGCCCTAAAGATATTGCAAAATCAAGGTTTTATTCAACTTTCGGAGGGATTTAAAAATACTTCAAAAGTGATGTTCAAAGTAGATAATCGGCAACTTTATGACTTCCAATTACGGAATTCAAAATACGATTCTTTTATAAAATTAATTCTACGAATGTACGGAGGTGACCTTTTTTCGACTTTTTTGAACATCTCAGAAACTAATATTGCTAAAGCCTATTCAATTCCCGTAAAGGAAATAGAAATGTGGCTATCAACCTTAGAAAAATTTGATATATTATTCTATGATAAACAAAAAGACAAACCACAATTGACTTTCCTTACGCCAAGATTTGACGTGAAAGAATTACCCCTTCAAGAATTAGAAATTAATAATAGAAAGGAGCGAGATATTCAAAAATCAAAGTCAGTAAAACACTATGCCGAACAACCAAATCGTTGCCGAACCCAATTATTATTAGAATATTTTAATGAAATAACCGACTCAGAATGTGGTATATGTGATAATTGTTTGAAGAAGAAAAAACAAAGCAAAATTGAACTTGAAGATAAAGAAGGAGAAAATACTACTCGCTTGAAAATTAAACAACTATTACAAAATGGAGCCATGAGTTTATTCCTTATTACCCAAATTATGCAACCTGTCAATCAGTCGAAATTCCAAGCGATTATTCGAGAAATGATTGGAAATGAAGAAGTTGCATTTGATGGAGAGGGACGGTTAATTTTGTAATTTGAAGTTTCCGTTGCCGAAGTGGAAACTTCAAATTTCAGACTAAGACTTTTCATAAATGCCAGCGGCAACCTTTTCCGTAATTATTTTCGGAGTAATCCAAGCCAAAAATGCACCTAATTTATTTACAATTCCAGGAATTACTTCGGTTTTACCAGCAAACATGGCATCTACCGATATTTTAGCTACATCTTGCGGAGTCATCACCACTTTTTCGGCCGCTTTTCTGGCTTTAGCGGGAATTGCTGCACGGTCATTAAAATCAGTATCCGTTGCCCCAGGGCTTACGCAGGTAACTGACACAGGCGAATCTTTTAATTCAAATTTCAATGCTCTGGAAAAATTCAAAACAAAAATTTTCGTAGCTGCATAAATCGCCATTTGGGGTAATGCCTGATAAGCCGTTGAACTCGCAATATTCAGAATATAAGCATTGGAGTGACGTTTCAACATTGGCAAAAAAACCTGACACATCTCCGAAAGTGTAATCATGTTAAGGTTCATCATAGCACGATTTTGTTCAAGAGAATAACTTTCAAAATCACCAGCTAAACCATATCCTGCATTATTTACCAAAACTGCTACTGGATAATTATTTTGTTCTACCCACTGAAAAACCATTTTCGCAGCATCTGGAACGGATAAATCGGTAGCTAAAAACTGCGTTTTTACGCCATAATTGCTTTGTATTTCTTTAGCCACTTCTTCCAATTGACTGGCAGAACGGGCAATTAATATCAAATCATATTTGTTCTTTGCCAATTCAACAGCAATTTCTTTACCGATACCTTTACTGGCTCCTGTGATTAATGCGTACATATTTTTGGTTTAAGATTGTTAGTATTTATTTTTAAAAATCCCCTAAAATTAACAAAGCCCTACCAATTGGCAGGGCTTTGAGTACTGAAATTTCTAAATTTTATTTTTTTGGAATTTTTGCAGCTGGTGTTACTGGTGTTTTTACCGCTGGCACAGGCGTCGCTGGTGCAGGGTTTAACAAAAGTTTCAATCCATCTGGATCTTCTGGTTTAATTGCCAACGCTTTATCCACATTTTCCTGCACTTTGACCATATCTTTAATAACGATAGAGTTGTAGCCAGCCAAATATCTGTAAGCATCATACAATTGCTCTTTGTTCGCTTTAGCCATATCAACCACCGCCAAGAATTTCTCAAAGTGTGGTACTGCTAACCATTTAGTACCCGTAAAGTCAATATAACCGTTTGTTCTGGCACGATACAAATGGAAAGGGGCAAATTTATCATTGATAGCAATGGCTTTTGCGTACATTGAATCAGCTTTCATGCCTTGTGTATATCTTCCAAGTGTATCTTCTCTTGGCGTAAAAGCCGTTACAAAATACTGTGCCATTCCTGCATTATACCAGTCTGTACTATTTAACGTTTGTTTTTTAGCTAATTTCCAATTCATTGATTTAGTAGCATAATCAACGGCTTTAGCATATTTTTTCTGTCCGTAAGCAATCGAGTACATCGTAGCATTATGATTGTTTATCGTATCTTCAGGAGCTGCTTTTTCAAAATAAAGTATCGCCAAAGAATCTTGCTTTAAACATTGATAACCCTTTCCAAAATATACATTATCCAAGTAATAAGGCTTAACGCCCGATTTCACCATTTTTTCTAAATTATCAATTCCTTCCTGACATTTTCCTAATTCAACGCCAGAATATCCTTTCATACGAAACACATCATTATCCGTTGCTCCACCTGCTTCTGCTCTTGTTGTAAAGTCCATTGAACCTTCATAATCTTTTGCTAAGAACAACAATTTAGCTGTATTTAACAAAATAGTAGGCGTTGCTTCGGCTCTATCAACATACTTTCTGAATAATTTAGAAGCATCTTTATATTTACCGAAAATGATATAATATTCACCCATACGCTTGTAGTAAGGAGCAAAAGATGAATCAGTTTCATAAGCACTTTGATAGCTATTTACGGTATATTGATAGTTTTTACCTCTTAAATAAACTACTCCTAATCTAATGTATGCTTTTGCACTTTTCCCCACTAAAATTGCTTGCTCATAAGCCGTTGCTGCTGGTCCGCCATCATTTTTCAATAAGAAGGCATCTCCTTTCACAATGTTCATATCAGCCGTTAAAGGCTTTTTAGTTTTCTCAGGAATCAAATCAATCAAACGAACTGCTTCACCTGAGTCATTTGTATGTTCATACAAAGTATATGCCTCCGCAATACGATACACAACATCCGCATTTTTCATTTTAGTATCCAACAAAATTTTGTCGAAAGCTGCTTTTGCTCCTTGTGCATTCTTTTCAGCTAACATGATTGTCGCTAAACCCACAGAGTTTAAAGGTTGTTTTGGCTCGGCAGTCAATCCTTTTTCAAAAGTTGCTTTTGCACCTGCTAAATCGCCATTACGCAATTGTACGTAACCTAAATAGTACATATTTTCAGCCGTTGGCGAAGCCGCCACCACTGCTGTCATTGTTGCTTTTGCTTTCGTTGGTTGGTCTCCATCCACCTGCATCAAGCCTTGCTGAACCGTTTGCCCATTTACTACGCCAGTAAATAATAAAACCGCAGCCACCAATAGAGATTTCATTTTTACGTTCATCTTCTTGAAATTTTTGTATTTATCTTTTAAATCTTTTAATCTTAAAATTATCGCAGTATCAAACAATTTACTAAAACCTATATGATATTTTAATTTTATGATGTTTTACAAAATTAAAATAAAAATTTGTTAATAAAAACCTATCTTTTATTCTTTATTATAAGTTTTTACAAGTTTTCAATAAATGGATAATTTTAATAATAATTTGCAACTATCTTGAGTATATTTACTTAACGTTTTGAAACTTGGTTAAATACAAACCCTTGTAACGTTTAACAAAACATTAACATTTACTCTGTTTTCACCTGTCTAATCTGCAAAGGCTGGGTCAAAGGAATCAATCCATTCTTGTAAACTATTAATTGTCCTTGTTCAAGTGTCATATAATTCACGAAACCCGTTCCTAAACCCATGTGTGCTTCCTTCAAAATTAACTTAATCTGACGGGTTAATGGATATTTCTTCAAAGCCAAATTATACCCAAATGGTTGATAATAATCGTCTTTCGTAGGATTTGGCTTATTGGCGACCGACAATACATTGATACTTCTAATAAAAGTCAAAGATGTTGGATCGTCACCATCACTTATCCAATTAGAACCTATTACACCCATGGCATTAGGATGCGTTTTAACATATTCAATAACTTCTTCATTCGATTTTGCGGCGAAAAAGGATGCTTTTATCTTTCGGTCAATCTTAAAGGTATCAATCAGAAAAGTTAAATTACTTGAACTTGTTCCATCAAAAACCAGCACAATATCTTTTCCCGAACTTGACATTTTCTTTTTCGTTCCTCGCATGATTGCTTCCAAATCTTTGGTTGTAATTAACGTATCACGATTAGCTTTGTTAGTAATCAAAGCAATTCCATCGCCCGCAAACTTATAACTCTTATACCTAAAATCGTCTCTCTTAAAAATTGCTTTTTCATTTGCATCTAATTCCCTTGCAATAACTGCCATACGAGCTTTACCATTCAACATCATTGCTACGGCTTCTCCTTCAGGTTTATAAACCAAATTTATTTTCGTGTATGGAAATGTTTTTTCAAAAGCCGTTTTTTCAGCCTCAATTATTTGCTGAAACGACTGATCAACGGCAACAGTTATTTCACCGTTTGCAGGACTATCTAATACTTTTCCGTCCTTATCTTTTCCTCCTCCACACGATGTTAATAAAGCCGTTCCAGCCATAATAAACATTAATCTTTTTATAGTATTCATGGTGTTGTTTAGCTGAATGTTTCGAGTAATCAGCATTTTTATGTTGTCTCAGTTTAAATACTTACAAAATGAATTATTCACTGATAATTGTTTACTAACGCTACACCTTCTTTTCATCATAGTACGAAAATTCATCATCATCGTCATCTCTAAATTTTTCATATACCCGCCAAGCTCTGTACAATCCATAAACTACCAATAAAGCACCTAACGCATAAGCCCATTTAGAGGAAGGCAACATCATCTGGGCAAAATTTGATTCTGGATAGATTATCAATAATATTCCAATCAAGGAATAAGATAACGCCATCACGGCATTGACTATTGCAAAGGCTTTATTTTGCATCATTTTTGGAGATTAGGAGGTTTAAAATTTACCAATTTGATTTAAGTATTGAATCTCAGAATTAATTTTTTATACTCATAATTCTATAATTTCTCAAATCGCTAAATGGAATACCTTTTAAAAATGAAACCTGCCAGTTTCCTGACAGGTTTTCAAATTTACGCTATAATTTTTCGATTGCTCGAATACTATTCAGATAATTGGAAGTTAATTGGAATAGTAAATCTTGAACGTACTGCACGACCTGACTGCTTGCCTGGTGTCCATCTTGGAACAGATTTAATTACCCTAACTGCTTCTTCATCACAACCAAATCCTACTGATTTCAAAACATCAACGTTTTGAATAGAACCGTCAGTATTTACTACGAACTGAACATATACTTTACCCGACACGTTTGCACGTTGCGCTGCCGCTGGGTATTTCAAGTTTTTCTGTAAGTATTTACCCAACGCTCCCATACCGCCAGGGAATTCAGCATTTTGTTCAACCGCCGTAAAGATTTCTTCTTCTTTCGGCTTTGGTGGTTCAACAGGTGCTTCTTCTTTTACTTTGGCATCAGGGTCAGTTGGTGGTGCTTCCACTTCTGTTTCACCTTTTACGGTTTCAGCGGCAGTATTACCTTTCACCTCTTCTGGTGGTGGTTCTGGCTTTGTTACCTCTTCATCCTTTTTGATTTCAGGAGGTAAAAATTTTGTTGTCGTCACCTGCGGAATTTCTTTCGGTGGTGGTGGCGGTGGAGGAGGTGGTGGTGGTGGTGGTTTATTCTCTGGTGGTGGTTGGTCAATTTTCATGACATTCGCTGTTACTTCAACTTTATCTTTTGCTAATGTTTCTGATATTTTATTATAAGCAAAAGACAATGCAAAAACGGCTGAAACAGACGCTATACCAACCAACAAAGACCTTGTAACCACTTGGGGATATTCTTTCCGCAAGAGAAAAGCACCATAGCTTCTGTTCTTGTCTTTGAAAATAATATCGTCCAACGTTGCATTTGGATTTATTACGTTTGACATAATTCTCTGATGTTAAGGGTAGTTATTTTTATTAATTATCTGCAAAATCAATAAAATTTTAATAATCTACCAAATAAACTTTTTTTGTGGCTTACCACTGATTAAAATTAAAACTATTTATTTAGTTATCAAAATAAATTTAACTATTTTTTAATTTTAATCTATAATCCTGATTTTTTAATTAATTCTTCAGAAGAAGGGTCAATTCCTAAAATGGCGTAGCGCTTGTTTCCTGTGATAGCACATTCATCAAGTAAATCAACCATATTTTTATATTTTGCTCCTTTTGCGGCTTTAATTACAATTGTAAAATTATTACCAATTCTCTTTTTGTAATCAAATAAAACAGTGCGAATACCTTTATTTGAATAATCAGTTTTGAGCAATTGAGTTGTTGCATCGGTCGGAAGTCCTTGATAGTAATATACTTTCGTGGAATCAGGAATAACTGTCAATGTTTCTGACATTTTTACTTCTGATTTTTCATCTTTCTCCGTTTTGTCAGGCATATTCAACTGCATTACTACGGGCTTAGCTAACGTCGTGGTTAGCATGAAAAAGGTTATTAGTAGAAAGCCTAAATCCACCATTGGTGTCATATCAATTTTAGTTGATGCTTTCTTACTACGTTTTTTACCACCTTTTTTGCCCCCACCGTCTTGACTTATTTCTGCCATTTTTTGAGGATTGTTAAGTAGTGAATAGTTGATAGATAATAACTAATGTTTGAAAATACCAAGCATTAATTTAATAATCTTCATACTATTTAGTTTTAACTCAGATAATTTAAACTTTCACAAATAATTTTATGGAGAATTTAAAAACTATTAACTATTCTCTAATAACTATTAACTAAGTTTTATAAGACCCTGCCTTTCGAAAGAGAGGCAGGGTTAAAACTACTGAGTACAACTA
>JACMRQ010000161.1 GCA_014376355.1 Arcicella sp.
CGAGAAATGAATCGTTTGGGAATAATGTTAGATTGTTCACATATTTCAGATGAAACATTTGCTCAAGTCGTTGCCTTGTCAAAAGCTCCTGTAATTGCTTCTCATTCGTCATGCAGAAAGTTTACACCAGGTTTTATTCGTAATGCTCCCGATGATTTGATTATCAAAATGGCAAAAAAAGGAGGGGTAATTATGATAAATTATGCCTCATCTTTTTTAGATTCTGCCATTAATAAATCCTCAGAAATCAAACGATTACATTTACGTACTTGGCAAAAAGAGCATAATCTGATGGCTAACTCTCCGCAAGCTCGTGCGTATGAAGCAGAATATATAAAAGCTCATCCAACAGCTTTTTCGACAGTTGAGAAAGTAGCCGACCATATTGATCATGTAAAAAAAATTGCGGGAATTAATCACGTAGGTTTAGGTTCAGATTTTGACGGCGTTGGACCAACGCTTCCTGAAGGATTGAAAGATTGTTCACAAATTCCAAATTTGATTTTTGTTTTGTTGAAAAGAGGATATACTGAAGAAGAAATTGAGAAAATTTGCAATAAAAATGTTTTCAGGGTTTGGAATAAAGTAGCAGAAATTGCTAAAAATTTTAATCAGTAGTTTTATTCCAACCTATACTTTTAGGAAAAAATATCAATCATGAATAACAGAAGAAATTTTCTTAGAAATACTGCCATAGCATCAGCAGGGGCATTCTTACCTTTAGAAATATTAGCCAATCTTCGTACACGAGTGGGAGCTAATGATAAAATAAATGTTGGTTTAATAGGTTGTAAGGGACAAGGTTGGAATAATTTAACCGCTTTTCTCAAAATCAGTGAAATCAATTGTTTAGCTATTTGTGATATTGATGATTCTATTTCGAATCAACGCAAAGCAGATTTAGCAAAATCAGGGATAAGTAATCCGATTATTTACAAGGATTATCGAAAAATGCTTGAAAATAAAGATATTGATTTTGTCATTGTTGCCACACCTGACCATTGGCATTGTTTACAATTGACCGATGCTTTATCAGCAGGAAAAGATGTTTTCTGTGAAAAGCCTGCTGCGAATTCTATTGGGGAGGCTCGTTTAATGGAAAAAGCTGTAAAAGCCTCTGGAAAAGTGGTTCAAATTGCTCAATGGCAACGTTCGATGAAGCACTTTCAAGATGCAGTAGCTTTTGTTCAATCGGGTAAATTGGGAGATATTTTAACGACTAAAACGTGGATGTATCGAGGCAATTCTTTTCCACTTCCTATCGTTCCAAATTCACCAGTTCCAGCGGGTGTAGATTATAAAATGTGGCTTGGACCCGCCCAAATGCGAGAATTTAACAAAAATCGTTTTCATTATGAATTTCGTTGGTTTTGGGATTATGCTGGTGGATTAATGACTGATTGGGGCGTGCATCTCATCGACATTGTATTATGGGCAACGGGTGCAAATACTCCGAAATCAGTCATGGCAATGGGTTCAAAAATCGCTTTTCCAGATGATGCTCGTGAAACGCCTGATTATCTCAATGTTATTTATGACTACGGTAAATTTACGATGTCTTGGGAAAATATTATGGGAATAACGGGTGGATTATACGGCAGGCAACATGGAATTGCATTTATTGGTAAAAACGGAACATTAGTTGTCAATCGTGGAGGCTGGGAAGTGATTCCAGAAAAAGTTAACGGTAAGGAATTAATGGAAGTTGTACCCTTAACAAAGGCTTCAGATAATGGGTTAGATAATCATACTAAAAATTTCATAAGCGTACTGAAAAGTAAAGACTTAACGAAACTTAATTGCCCAATTGAAGCAGGTGTTAAAGTTGCTATAAATTCACACATGGGCAATATTGCGTATAGAGTAGGGGAGAAAATTTATTACGATGAATCAAGCGAAAATTTTACCA
>JACMRQ010000162.1 GCA_014376355.1 Arcicella sp.
ATCATGAATCGTTTACAAAAAGAAACCTCCCCTTATTTATTGCAACACGCCCAAAATCCCGTTGATTGGTTTGCTTGGGGAGAGGAAGCTTTGCAAAAAGCAAAAACGGAAAATAAGCCCATTCTGGTTAGTATTGGCTATTCTGCTTGCCATTGGTGTCATGTGATGGAACATGAATGTTTTGAAAAAGAGGAGGTTGCTGAGGTAATGAACCGCTATTTTATAAATATTAAAATTGACCGTGAAGAACGCCCAGATATTGATGCAATCTACATGGATGCTGTCCAAGCAATGGGCGTACAGGGTGGTTGGCCGCTCAATGTTTTCTTGATGCCCGATGGAAAACCTTTTTATGGAGGAACCTATTTTCCGCAAGAAAACTGGGTTCAGTTATTGAAATCTGTGAATAATGGATTCGTAAATCATCAAGATGAACTTCAAAAATCAGCCGAAGGATTTACGGAAAATATGCTTTTTAAAGAATCGGCTAAATATGGTTTAGTTTTTGAAAATCAGGAATTTATAAAGGATGATTTAGATAAAATGTATCAAAAATTATCCTCGAATTTTGACGAAGATTGGGGTGGTTTTGAAAGAAGTCCAAAATTTCCAATGCCTTCGGTCTGGCAATTTTTGATGAAATACGCTCATTTGACACAGGATGTGATAGCCTTAAATCATTTAAAATTGACACTGAATAAAATGGCAATCGGTGGAATTTATGACCAATTAGGTGGAGGTTTTGCCCGTTATTCAGTGGATGGAGAATGGTTTTGTCCACATTTTGAGAAAATGCTTTATGATAATGGACAGTTAGTAAGTTTGTATTCGGAGGCATATACACTCACTGGTGAGGAACTTTATAAAGAAACTGTTTATGAAACAATTGGCTGGTTGAAAAGAGAAATGACCAGTCCAGAAGGTGGATTTTATTCTGCTCTTGATGCTGATTCTGAGGGAGTTGAGGGGAAATTTTATGTTTGGACAAAATCGGAAATTGAAGCAGTTTTGGGCAATGAAGCGGAAGCATTTTGTGAAATTTATCAAATAACTAAACAAGGAAATTGGGAACATGGCGTAAATATTCTTTGGAAAAATGAAGGTATTTTAAACTCAAGTCAAAGTCACAATATTCAAAAATTGCTGGAAAATCGAACGGAGAGAATTCGTCCAGGTTTGGATGATAAAATTCTGTGTTCATGGAACGGATTAATGCTCAAAGGATTAGTGGATGCTTATCGTGCTTTTGGCGAACAAGATTTCTTAGATTTAGCCTTGCAAAATGCTCATTTTATTCGGAATAATTTCTTGATAGATAGCGTATTAGCTCATAGTTATAAAAATGGAGAAACTAAAATTCAAGGATTTTTGGAAGATTATGCTTCTGTGATTGAGGCATATTTGAACCTTTATCAAGCCACTTTTGAAGAAAATTGGTTGCATCTTGCCGAGAAATTATCGCTTTATGTTTGCCAAAATTTTTGGGATGAAGAAGACCAATTATTTTTCTTCACTGATAAAAATGCGGAAAATTTAATTGTGCGTAAAAAAGAGATTTTTGATAATGTTATTCCAAGTTCTAATTCTATGATGGCACGGAATCTTTATACATTGGGACTAATTTTAGACAGAGAAGATTTCAAGGATTTGTCAAAACTAATGTTGGCTAAAATGAAAGACCTTTTACTTAAAAATATTGATTATTTAACAAATTGGGCTTGTTTAGCTACTCAAATGGTTACGCCAACGGCAGAAATCGCTTTGGTTGGAACAGATTTTTTGAAATTCAGAAAAGAAGTAGATTCACGGTATTATCCTAATAAAATTCTAACGGGGACATCTTCTGAAAGCCAATTGCCATTATTAGAAAATCGTACTGCAAAAACCGATGAAACGTTGATTTTTGTTTGTTACAATAAGACTTGTCAATTACCCGTGAAAACAGTGGAGGAGGCATTTTTGCAGTTAAAATAAAACGGAATGATTGAAATTATGTATTTTGGATAAATTATTTGATAATTAGGTAGGGGCGTATAGCATACGCCTAAATTATCAGTATGTGGGCGTATGCTATACGCCCCTACGGTTTGACTACATTTGTATTATCAATTAAGTTGTTCTTGTTACTTAGGTAGAATTAACCACTGATAGGGCGAAAAATCACTGTCAGCGGTTAAATCTTAAATTTCTACTCCTTACCTGAAGCCTTATAAAAACCAATCTCCGCCAAATTAATAACGCCCTTAGCTTTATTAATTTTTAACCTAATTTTTGAAGTTTCTATAAGATTCGTTTTCAACAATTTTTTGTAGCCAACGGTCGTGGCATCACAAAGATTTTGCCACTTCGAGCCATCCCAATATTGAATGGAAAAGGACTCAATCATTTGCCCTTTGGTGATATTTTCTTGTAATAAAACTCGGTCAATTTTAACATTTTGCTTAAAATTTAATTCCCAAAACTGACCAATTTTTAAGTGAATACTTGTCTCTATCTTTTTATCCGTTAGAAGATTAGTAGTTTTATTTTTAGCAAGGTTTGTCTTAAAAGTTTCATTCAAAATAGACCTCATTTCCTTGATTGAATTGACATCGGTTTCCTCAAAAAGTCCAGTTTTATTGGGGGGAATATTTAATAAAAAAAGTCCATTCCTTCCAACAGATTTGTAATATAACTCAACTAATTCTTTTGGGGTCTTAACTGTATTATTTTCAGACTTATGAAAAAACCAGCCTTTACGAATAGATACGTCACATTCTGGTGTTATCCATGACTTTCCATTAGCATCCCCAGTGTTTAAATATTTTGAATCTGCGTTGCCAATTGCCATACCATCCGTTGTGATAGTTGACCAACAAGTTTCACCCGCAAAACCTGACTCATTTCCAACCCAACGAACATCTGGACCAATATCTGAAAACATCACTGCATTGGGTTGTAATTGACGTACAATGTCCCAATATCCTTGAAAATCATACGACATATTTTTAGCATTTTCGCCCTTTGCACCATCAAACCAAACCTCTGAAATTTTACCGTAGTTAGTCAATAATTCTCTGAGTTGATTTTTGTAGTGATTGTTGTAAGCGTCCGTTCCATAGGATGCTTCATGCCTATCCCAAGGCGAAAGATACACACCAAATTTTAACCCAGCTTCCCTACAAGCATCGGAAACTTCTTTTACTACGTCACCTTTCCCATTTTTCCAAGGGCTATTTTTTACTGAATGATTGGTAAATTTCGACTGCCATAAGCAAAAACCATCATGATGTTTCGCCGTTAGAATTATCATTTTGAAACCAGCATCTTTGGCGGCTTTTGTCCACTGATGAGCATCAAAATTAGTAGGATTGAAAATAGAAGGCGATTCTGTGCCATCTCCCCATTCTTTGTCCGTAAAAGTATTGACTGTAAAATGGGCAAACAGCGTAGTTTCCATTTTTTGCCACTGAATCTGACGAGTACTTGGCAGTACTTGCGAAGAAGATTTTAAAGTAATTAAGAAGAATAGAAATGCCAAAATTGGATATAATTTCATAATTTGGATTTAGCGTTAAGAAATAAATTTAGGGGAATTATTATCAATAATACTGTTTTTAACTCAAATTTTAACTTATCAATAAATAAATTCCACTCCTTCTGATTCTTTTTTATCAGCATACAAAATGAGTTCCTGCATTTTCCCATCCACTATAAAACGAATTGCCGAAGTGTTAGCCCCTTCTTTGCCTGTGTTGTTGGCAAAGACCGTTAAAACGTTTCTCTGATATGGTAATAATTTGATTTTCAATTGTTTAGGCTTATTAAGTAATGTATATTTTTCAAGTATATATTGTCCATTAAAACAGACTGAAACGATGTCTCCATCTTCATTTTCATGGTCAAAAAGTTCCAGACTTATTTCTTCCGTTTTGACTTTATAAGTATGTTTAATGATTACTTTTCGTTCCATTTCACAATAAATTTTATCGGTTTTGGGCATGCTTGAATGAGATTTCTGTAAACGTTTCAAAGGTAGATTATAGGACATTTGAAAACCTATATACGCTCCATTTTCGTGGAAATTACTTGCCCCAGTGGCTTGACTATTAGTATATCCAGTAATGGTATTCGAAACAAAATATCCCATCGGAATACCCACCCGTATCCCCATATCTAGTGAACGCATGTCGTCTGCACGTCGCCAATAAGTTTTACCAATTTCTATAAAAGCAAGGACAGATTTTCGATTAACTACCTCACTTTGAATCTTAAATCCTCGACCGTTAAAAACCCAATCTTCTTGATTATCAGCCGATTTTTCCAAATAATTCATGGTTTTAAGTCCAAATTGAGCATAATTTCTGGCTTCTCCCCAAAGACTTCTTCCTCTTGATTTTGAGGTATAAGTAATACTTGCTGAAAGTCCAGAATAACTTAAAGTATTTTGCCAAACAACCGCTTCTTTATTACCCAAATAAAATTGGTAATCATTTTTGATAGAATAACTATGCGGAACACAGGCATAATAAACGCCAACTTCCGCTTTAATAATCCTGTCATTTACCAATAATTTTGAAATATTTAAGCCCAAATCGAACGAACCAATTAATCCAAAAAATTGGGTTTTCCCTTGATTAGTTGTTGTTGTATTAACAGGGAAAACTGTAAAAGGAAAAGGGGAATAATTGAAAACACTTTGTTGAAAACCTGAGGGAATACTGGAAGGTTGTGGTAAACCAAAGGTGAAAATTGTTCCAGATGGTCGAATTCCAATTGTAGTAATTCCTTGTTGATTAGATAGTTGAGCGGTGCAATTGATAGTTGATGATGAATAAATAATAAAGATGAAAACGAAAGTAGTTTTTCCCAAAAATATTCTTTTTAGGAAGTTTCTCCAACATAGAAAGGATACGTTATTTTTCACAAATTGCTGATTGAAAACTGTTAATTATTAATTGTCAATTATCCATTATAATCTATCCATTTATTTAATCCTTTCAGGATTTTCATTGACAAATGCACCCCAACCCTTTTTAGTACCTTTCATCGTTGCCATGACGCTCGTACCGTGAAAATGATGGCAAACTGCAATTCCCAACGCATCAGTGGCATCAAACATTTTTGCGTCTAATTTCATCTTCAATAATTGGTCTAACATCGCCGCCACTTGTTCTTTGGAGGCATTCCCATTGCCTGTAACTGACTGTTTTATAGTTTTAGGCGAATATTCCACAATGGGAATTTCTCTCGACAAAGCCGCTGCCATCACCACACCTTGAGCTCTACCCAATTTGAGCATTGACTGCACATTTACCCCAAAAAAAGGTGCTTCAATTGCCATTTCATCGGGCATAAATTCTTCAATGACACTGATAATTCGTTCATATATTTTCTTTAATTTAATGCCTTGTGTGGTATATTTGCTGACATTGATAACGCCATACTGCAAAACTTGCATTTTATCACCCTTTGCTAAAATTACGCCGTAACCCATGAAACGAGTTCCTGGGTCAACGCCTAAAATTATTTTTTCCTTTAATTCAGCCATAATGCAAAATACCCACGATTCAAGCCTTAAAACAAGTATTTTATCTAAAAAACTATTTTTGAGAATTAAATAAGTCACTTTTGATGTGGAAAGATAACTTTAAATAGTTGTTAAGTGCCAAGATAAAATTAATTAGCATGATACTCATGGCATGACTTATGGTAATTTATTCACTATCAATGATTTATAAACTCAGTCATGCCATGAGTAGATTCGCCTAAATAAGCATTCAAAATTACTGAAATTATGATTTTACTGATTATCAACATTTTATACTTTATTTTTAACTTTGTTTTAATTATTACTTGGTTAAAAATGAGTAATTCAAAACCCTCAAATGTTAATTTAAAAGATACTAAATTAACTATAATTATTCCCGTAAGAAATGAAGCTGATAATATTCTAAAACTTTTGCAAGATCTTAATAATCAGAATTATCCGTTTGAGAATTTTGAAGTAATCGTTGCTAACGATGGCTCGAATGACAATACCGAACAGCTTGTTTTAGCCTTTCAAGATGCAGCAAAATATGACTTAAAATTATTGAATATTTTTAATGAAAATGAAACCTCACCCAAGAAAAGAGCCATTAAAAAAAGTATTGAAATTTCTTCGGGTCAATTAATTATTACGACTGATGGTGATTGTCGGGTTTCCATAAATTGGCTCACTTCCATCCAACAATGCTTTAAGACTTTTGATGCTAAATTGATAAGTTCGCCCGTAACTTTTACGAACGAAAATGTATTCTTTAATACTGCACAAATTATAGAATTTGCCAGTTTAATAGGCTCAGGAGCATGTGCGATGTATTTAAAAAAGCCTAATATGTGCAATGGAGCCAATATTGCTTATACTCGAGAAGTGTTTGAAGAAGTAGGAGGATTTTCTGGTAATGAGCATTTAGCTTCGGGAGATGATGAGTTTTTAATGCACAAAATAGCAAAGATATATCCAGAGAAAGTGATTTTTAATTTTGATAAAAGTGCGATTGTATTCACAAAATCTCAACTTGATTTGTTGCGTTTTTACCAACAACGCAAACGATGGGCGAGTAAATGGAAACATTATAATGACTGGAAAGTGTCAGTTTTAGCAATCTTTATTTTTACCGTAAATTTGGGAGTAATTATTAGTTATTTTACCTTTAATTTTATTGATTTACTTCTTAAATTTTCGGCCGAATTTGTCTTTTTATCTTTGATAATCAGTTTTTTAGGTCATCGTAATAAAATAAAATATATTCCCATTATTCAATTATTTTACCCTTTCTACGTAGTCTTTTTCGGTTTAATTGCTCAAGGAAAAGGCTATCACTGGAAAGGACGTAAATTATCATAAACTTATGTTTATTCACAAAACAAATTTCCTCATGCGGGCATTTTATCCAGATTTTATTTGGAGAATCCCCACTAAAAAAAAGGAAATATTTCTAACTTTTGATGATGGTCCAATTCCTGAAATTACTGAATTTGTTTTGGAAGAATTAAATAAATATCAAGCCAAAGCTACTTTCTTTTGTATTGGTGGAAATATTGAAAAATATCCAGATGTTTTTCAACAGGTTGTAAATCAACAACATACCGTCGGAAATCATACTTTTAATCATTTGAAGGGATGGAATACTGAAGACGATATTTATGCAGAAAATTTCAAAAAGTGTAAAAATATAATCGTTGAACGAGGTGCAAAATTTGATGTTATTGATGCAAATAACGATAATCAGGAATCGAACATTAACCGTCGATTATTTCGTCCGCCTTTTGGTAGAATTAAAAGAAGTCAAGCCAAAGAAATTTTAAAATCACACGAAATTGTGATGTGGGATGTTCTCACGGGCGACTACGACCAAAACCTTTTAAAGGAGCAAATTTTATCAAAAACTTTGAAACATACAGGACAAGGATCAATTGTACTTTTCCACGATAGTATAAAAGCCAGTAAGAATATGATGTACGCATTGCCGAGAGTTTTAGAACACTTTTCGGAGCAAGGATATAGCTTTAAATCAATTAATTTGTAGAACTGGTTGGCAAGAAATAAGCGTTATTATCTGAGCAATATTGTCTGAATTTGGATTCGTCAGATTAAATGATTTATGAATTTTCGTTGAATTTTAATCCAAAAAATCCATAAATCTCACGAATCCCAGTTCTGACATAATTTTTATAAATATGAATTACCCAAAAATAACAATCTGGATTGCTGCACGTAATGAAGAAGAAAATATTATAAATTGTCTTCATTCCATAGAAAAACTAAATTATCCAACTGAATCTTTACAAGTTTTAATCGGAAATGATCATTCTAATGATAAAACGGAGTCGTTAGTAAAAGAATTTATCAACGATAAATTTTATTTTCAATTAATTGATATTCAAAAGGTTATTAATCATCAAAGGGGGAAAGCGAATGTTTTAGCCAATCTCTATGAATACTCAACGGGCGAATATTTCTTGATTTGTGACGCTGATGTAACTGTTAATCCTGATTGGGTAAAGGGAATGATTGCAAATTTTGAAAAAGATTCAATTGTTGGTCATCAAGTTGGAATTACCTCTATTAAAGGCAGTTCAATTTGGCATCACTTTCAATCAATTGACTGGCTTCATGCACTGACCTTATTAAAAATTGCAGCTGATTTAAAAATTCCTTTGACTGGGCTTGGTAATAATTCAGCGGTAACTCGAGAAGGATACGAGGCAACGGGAGGCTATGCAAAAATCCCTTTTTCAATTACTGAAGATTTTGCATTATTTCATGAAGTTATCAAAACTGGTTTTGGGTTTAAAAACACCATAAATCGAGAAGTTTTTAATCAAACTTTACCGATGGTTACACTCAAGGAGTTTTTGCACCAACGTAAACGTTGGATGGTTGGAGCTTTACAATGTCCTTGGTGGGTAGTTTTTTTATTGTTTTTTCAAGCTCTTTTCCTGCCAATTCTATTGATTATTGGAATTTTTTTTTCTTGGAAAATTGCTGGAATTTTATGGGTATTGAAATGGGTAAATCAAACTATTACAGTTTTGCCCACCATTATAAAATTAAAAGAATTTCACTTACTTAGATACTTATTTTTATACGAATTTTATGCCAATTGGTGGCAAATGACCATGATTCTCTTCTATTATTCCCCCGTAAAAGTGGATTGGAAAGGACGAATTTATGAGTAAATAACATTAATAATGATAGAAACCCACGCACATATTTACGATGAAGCCTTTGGCGAGGACCGTGAAGAAATGTTGAACAAAGCCTTCACGGCAGGTATTTCAGAAATATGGATGCCAAATTGCGCTTCAGAAACCATCGAAGGCATGATGGATTTGGCAACAAAATACCCAACCCAATGTCGCCCCATGATGGGTTTGCATCCATGCTATGTGAAAGAAGATTTTGAAAAAGAATTATACATCGTTGAAGAATGGTTAAATAAAGAAAAATTTATTGCCATTGGTGAGATTGGAATGGATTTATTTTGGGATAAAACCTTTATAAAACAACAGGAAGAAGCTTTTTTAACCCAATGTGTCTTAGCAAAAAAGCATAGTCTTTGGATTGATATTCACTCTCGAAATGCCTTTTGGGAAACAGTTGCCCTAATTGAAAAAAATGCTGACCCAACCTTAAAAGGAATTTTTCATTGCTTTTCTGGTACCTTAGAAGAAGCTCAAAAAGCAATTGAATTAAACTTTTTATTAGGCATTGGGGGAGTAGCAACGTTCAAAAATGGTGGATTGGATAAAATTTTGCCCCATATTGATTTGAAGCATATCGTTCTTGAAACGGATTCTCCTTATCTTGCACCTGTTCCGTACAGAGGCAAACGAAATGAGCCAGTTTATTTGCAAATTATTGCCCAGAAAGTAGCGGATATGATGCAGATTAGCGTTGAAGCGGTGATTGAGCAGACGACTTTGAATGCGAAAAATTTATTACTATGAAAACCATTAAAATAAAAACAAAAGCGGACGGAAAAGATGATGTAAAAGTGCTTGTAATTTATACAGGAGGTACTTTAGGGATGGTTTATGATGCTAAAATGGATAATTTAGTGCCTTTTGATTTCGCCCAAATTCCAGATAATTTACCCGAAATGGCACGTTTGGATTTTGAGATTTCGGTGCTAACCTTTGATAAACTGCTCGATTCTTCCAACATGAATCCTGAGACTTGGGTTATGTTGGCGAAAATTATTGAAGAAAATTATGCTAACTATGATTCGTTTGTAATTCTTCACGGCACGGACACGATGGCTTATACGGCTTCCGCTTTGAGTTATTTGTTAGAAAATCTCCATAAACCAGTCATTTTTACAGGAGCTCAATTGCCCATTGGTGTTGCCCGAACTGATGCGAAGGAAAATTTTATAACAGCACTCGAAATTGCTTCTGCTCAAACCAATAATCGACCAATTATTTCGGAAGTATGTATTTATTTCAATTCAGTTTTATTGCGAGGAAATCGTGCCAGAAAACATGAAAGCGTACAATTTAATGCTTTTGAATCAGAAAATTATCCAGTTTTGGCAGAAGCAGGAATTAAAATTGAATATAATAAACCTTATCTAAAACATTATGATTCAGAAGCAACTTTGAAAGTTCACCAATATTTGGATGAAAATGTGGTTATTTTAAAATTATTTCCAGGAATTACCGAGAAAGTAGTTCGTAATATTTTAGAAATCAAAGGATTGAGAGGCGTTGTTTTAGAAACTTTTGGTTCAGGAAATGCCCCAACGGTTGATTGGTTTTTGAAATTAATGAAAGAATTTGTCGAAAAAGGAATTATAATTTTTAACGTTTCCCAATGCAATGGCGGCCGAGTAACGCAAGGAAGATACCAAACAAGTCAGTATTTGCAAGAGATTGGCGTGGTTTCAGGGGCTGATATAACGACCGAAGCGGCAATTACAAAACTAATGTTTGCTTTGGGCCAAAGTGTTGATATTCAAGAAGTTAAAAAAATGTTGAAACATTCAATTGCAGGTGAAATTTCATAAAATAACCATCAAATTAAAAATATGCTATCTCCATTATTTGTCGCTATTTTATTGATTACCAGTATATTACTGATAGTTATATTGAGTTCTAAATTCAAATTCAATACTTTTTATGTATTGTTTGCCGTAGCTATTTTAGTGGGATTAACGGCTCAATTTTCTGGTGAAGAAGTTATCAAAAATCTTAAAGCGGGTTTCGGACACACGCTTGAAAAAATTGGATTATTGATTATTTTGGGGACAACATTGGGCGTAATTTTGGATAAAACCAATGCAACTATCAGTATTGCCAACTATATTCTCGAAAAAACAGGTGAAAAATATGCAGCCGTAGCTATCACATTAATTGGTTTTATCATTGGTTTACCCATTTTTTGCGATTCTGGATTTATCGTTTTGAGTGGTTTGCTTTATTCTTTGGGCAAAAAAGTTAAAAACTCACAAGTATTTTTTACTGTTTGTTTAGCTGGTTCATTATTATCCGTTCATTGCCTTGTGCCTCCGCATCCCGGAATAACCGCCGCTGCGGGTTTAATGAATGTTGAGTTGGGACAAACGATGTTACTGGGAATTTTTTTAGCCATTCCTGGAACAATAGTTGCTTATTTTTGGGGTAAATATTCGGGTAAAAAATATCAACATCTGTATTCAGAAGCTGCTGATTTGCAAGATGATAAGATAGATTTATCATCGTTGAATTTGCCCAAACCACTCCATTCTTTTTTGCCGATCATTGTTCCTATTGCGTTAATCTCGCTTAAATCAATTATCCTTTTAAATCCCACAATTTTCTCAGAATCGATTTTAAGTTTAGTAAAATTAGTAGGTGAACCAATTGTTGCCCTTTTTGTGGGTATTTTGATTTCAATTACCCTTTTTGAGAAATTTGAGAAAGCAAAATTGAATCATTTGTTGGAAACAGCCATTGAAAAAGCGGGACCAATTTTGGCAATTATTGCCATTGGAGGGGCGTTCGGAGAAATCATTAAAATGTTAGATTTGGGGAAAGTTTTTGGAGCGACCATTACGCAATATCACGTTGGATTGTTGATTCCCTTCATTTTGACCGTAATTTTTAAAACTGCACAAGGTTCGTCAACAGTAGCAATTATTTCTTCAGCATCCATTATTTTCCCTCTTTTGCCTTCGTTAGGACTGGATTCTGAATGGGGACGACAAATTACTTTGATGTCAATGGGAGCGGGGTCGATGATGGTTTCTCATGCTAACGATGCCTACTTTTGGGTAGTTTCAAGATTCGGAAATCTTAGTACCGATTTAGCCCTAAAATCTTATACAATTATGACCGTTTTGATGGGAATTACAACTTTCTTGATGGTTTGTTTGGTTCATCTATTTCACAGTTAATCAAACAGTAATATTTGTATAAATCGAATCTAAAATTCTCACAAAAGTTTTATAATCATCATCATTCAAATCTCCCCAACCTTTTCGACGCACTTCTGCGACAATTGGATAGGCTTCATCAAATTTATTTCTTCCAGCATCTGTTAAAGTAATTTTAAATTTTCGACGATCATTTTCTGCCATCGTGCGTTCTGACAAGCCTTTTTTTACCAATAAATCAATAATTCTTGTAACGGTTGGTGCGTCTTTTACGGTCATTTCTGCCAATTCATTTTGACTTATTCCCTTGATTTCATGTCTGTAAATATGGTCTAAAAGTACCCATTGATCAACTGTTAAATCAACTTTTAAATCATCAAATTTCTTTTGTATTTGTTGTCTTATTTTCTTAATTGTTGTATCAATCTTAAAAAAATAAGCACGGTTTTCGGCAGGATTAGGAGTCATTTTGTATAAAAATAGCGTTTATAAAGTAGTTTGGTAAATATTGTTTCAACAAACATTATTTACCAAATTAACACAATATTAACTTATTAACGAAAAATGTTCCTAAAAATCAGATATTTGCCAATTGATATTTAATTTCTACATCATTTTGGATAAATATTTTTCGAGGAACATTTACATTCATTCTCGATTCTAATTCTCTTTCAATTTCAGGAATTGAGTTAAATAATTGTTGGTAAGAATCTATTACAAAATATTGTTCTTGAAAATGGTCTTTAATAAATGGGGTATCAAAAATTTGACGTACATTGTAATTAAGTCGCTGAGGATGAGTTGATTCTATGCAGTAAATGCTTTCACCCGAAGATGATAATATACCTGCTCCATATATCTTTAATTGTCCATTCTCTCTAATTAAACCAAATTCAACGGTGTACCAATAAAGCCGAGCAATGTATTCAATTGCCTCTTCATTTTCGACAAATCGGAGGGCAATTCGAGCTAATTCTTCTAAAAAATGACAAACTGATTGATTAGATAATAATGGAACATGACCAAATATATCATGGAACATATCTGGTTCTTCTAAATAATCTAATTGATCACGTTTACGCAACCAAGTTGAAGCACAAAATCTTTTGTCTTTCATCAACTCAAAAAACGGACGATTATCAATTAATCCTGGGACAACATGAATTTGCCAATCCGTTAAATTTTTTAGTAAGACATTGGTTTCCGAATAATTAGGAATTTTATCGGCAGAAAAATTAACTTTTTCAATTCCTTCTAAATAGGCAATACTGGCAATGGGTTTCAATTGTTCAATTTGGCGGTTGAAAAGTATCTTCCAAACTTCAAAGTCTTCTGGCGTGTAAGCTGAATATTCTTGTGTCATTTTCTTAGATTAAATATTTGTCTGTAAATATAATTAGCATAACAACTATTTGCAAGCTAAATTAAGTATAAAATATTTTGAACTTGGAGGCTTACAAATTTTTTGCAGAATAAATTGAAAAATATTTTGTAAGCCTCGTAAAAAATTTTAATAAACCTCCTTCAAAAAATCCAAGACCGCATTTGTGAAAGCATGATTAGAATCGCCAGCCACCATGTGTCCAGCATCTGAAACGTTCACACTTCGCACATGAGGAACTTCATCCAAAAATTCTGCCATTATTTTTTCAGAAACCACATCCGACATACCGCCTCGAACAATCATCGTTGGTACTTTCAGATTCTTGGCAGCTTGATACATTCGTGCATCGTTTATAATTTGCTGATCGGGTGTAATACTTTTCCAAAGTTCAAGCATTTTCATATCCCAATGCCAATAATATCTTCCATCTGCTCTCAAACGTAAATTTTTCTCTAATCTTGAATGGTCTTTTGGCTTTGTGCGATTGGGTAAATACGCAGAAACAGATTCGGCTGCTTCTTCAATCGAAGCAAAACCATGTTTATTAGATGACATAAAAGCGAAAATTCTTTCAATACCTTTTTGTTCAGCTTTTGGAGCAATATCTACTAAAATAATGGCTGATGAGATTGAAATTTCCGACTCCCCTTCAGCAATTAAAGAGGTTAATCCACCCACTGAGGCACCAACCAAGGCAGGTTTTTTGCCAATTTGTTTGATGACTTCCTTCAAATCATTACCTAAATCTTCAATATTATAATTTCCCGTTTCTGACCAACTACTATCTCCGTGTCCACGAGCATCCAAAACAATGGAATAGTAACCATTTAAAGCAAGCGTTTTTGCGGAATCTCCCCAAGAATGCCGAGTTTGTCCGCCCCCGTGAAGAAATACAACAGGTTTATCATCAGGATTCCCGAAAGTGTCAGCAACGATAAAAAAATTAGGATAAATTTCAAATTTAGTTGTTTGCATAATGATTTTTTTAATAAAATTATTTTGAATACGAAGTTATGGTAAAACTATTTCATTCCGGGATGATATAACGCTAAGAATCTTTATCAAGTAGATATTTTTATCAATTTTATGTTTACTTTTGGCATTCATAAAATAAACAAATATAATCGTGTCTATCAAAAATAAATCCGTACTAATAACTGGTGCAAGTAAAGGAATTGGGAGAGCCTTAGCTTTACTTTTGGCTAAAAAGGGGGCAAATTTAAGCCTTGTAGCCCGTGGTGAAATAGAATTGTTGAGCTTAAAAGCCGAAATAGAACTGATTGGTTCAAAAGCTGAAATTTTTATAGGATCAGTAGCAGATGAAGATTTCGTTAAACAAACCACTGCTTCCATCATTAAATCTTATGGAAAAATTGATGCCCTCGTTAACAATGCAGGTTTCGGGATTTTCGGAAAAGCCACTGAAATTTCAACAGCAGATTGGGATTCAATTTATGGGACGAATGTAAAAGGAACTTTCCTTTTTTGTCGTGAAGCCATTCCTCACATGAAAGCCGAAGGAGGTGGACATATCGTAAATGTAGCTTCAGACGTAGCAAAGAGAGTTTTTGATGGTGGTTCATTATATTGCTCTTCAAAATATGCTCAAGATGCTTTCTCTATGGCATTAAGAAAAGAAGTTAGAAAAGATGCAATAAAAGTGTCAGTTGTATATTCAGGTTTGGTTGATACTTATTTCCATAGTAGAGAAGAAGGCGATCAACGCCAAGCGGAATATTTGAGTTCACAAGATATGGCAGATGCCATAACCTATATTTTGGAAGCCCCTAAACATGTTGTAATCGACGAGTTAATGATTCATCCAATTAGTCAAGAATATTAATCATTTTCTTTCTTATTATTTTAATTTTTAATCCCAGATACAATGAAAGCTGTTTTAATAACTGTGTTAATTTGTAATGTTTTAATTTTTAATCTACAAGCTCAAGTTGGCGTGGGAACAAAAGCTCCTAACAAATCCGATATTTATTTTGATGGTTCAAGAAAAATGCTGGATGAAAAGTGGACTTATTGGGAAGGACCAAGATTAAAAGCATCGCTACCGATTAAATGGTTTATTGTGAAAGATCCCGTTGATGCAGGAACTGCTGTAAATACTAATGATCCCTCAGCGGCGGGTGGACTTTATGGGGCGGCGGATATTGTTACGAAGGAAAAATTCAAAGATTTTCGCCTCCATGTTGAGTTTTACATATCAAAAGCGGGAGGAAATAGTGGTGTTTATTTGCAAAATCGCTATGAAGTACAAATCTTTGATGGCGATACAACGTCTCATGGAATCGGTGCTATAATTAATGAAAGCCCATCTGGATACAAAGTGTATAACGGAATTGGTAAATGGAATGCGTATGATATTAATTTCCGAGCTGCTCGTTTTAAAGATGGTAAAATGTCTGAAAAACCATTAGTAACCATGTACTTCAATGGTAAAAAGATACACAAAAATCAAGCAATCAGTCAAGTTTGGGGAGGTATAAACTCTGGTGTTGATGGTGGAAATAATGATGGAAAAGGAATTACAAATACACCACAAGGTTTAAAACTTCAAGCTGAAGGACATGATGTTTTGTTTCGTAATGTTTGGATTAGAAAAGTTGATTTAATTAAAGCTGATACAAATTTTTAATTAATTTCTTTATTTTAGCGGGTAATTTAAATTAAAATTTTAGGTTTGATTACTCGCTAAAATAAATATCTACCTCTCCCTACTTCTAAAGACAATCCACTCAACGATGTTCCTCAATAAATTAATCGTAAGAACACCCTCCTTACCATTTAATGACGATATTTCTGAAGAATTTTTAAAGCAAATTCTTAGTAATCTCGTTTTTGCAGAAGCATTGTACTTGGCTTCTCCCGTTCTTTTTCAAGAGGCAATGAATTGGAAAGATGGAAAAATTACTAACCCCAAAAAACTACTCAAAATACCATTGTCTTTGGGTAAATATTATATCCGAATGTGCAGCAGATGTACACCTTTTGGGCTTTTTGCAGGGTGTGGTGTGATAGAATGGAGCGACAAAAATAACCTTGAATTATCTTCGGAAAGTAAAAGAAAAACCCGCTTAGATATGCACTATGCGGGGGCATTAGCTCAAAAACTTTCAGAAATCCCTGCCATTAAATATTCTTTAAAATACACCCTAAACTCAAGTATTTATCGGATTGGAGAAGAAATTCGTTATATCGAATATAGTTATATTGATGGACAGAGAAAGCACCAAATTAGTTCAATAATTTGGTCGGATTATATTCAATTAGTCTTAGATTTGTGCAAAACTGGTGCAAAGATTCAAGAGATTGTTTTACACTTAATTGAAGATGATATTTCGGAAGAACAGGCAACTTTTTTCGTTGAACAATTGATTGATTCGCAACTTTTGGTTAGTGAATTAGAACCCTCAATTACGGGCGAAGAGTTTATTTTACAAATTAAAAAAAATGTAGTTTCAAATAGCCCAATTTCAGATTTATTGACAGTAATCCAAACACAACTGACAAAAATTGATACTAAAAACAATAATGAAATCTGTGTTTATCGTCAAGTAATTGAATCTATCAAATCCTTTGACATTCCTTTTGAGGAGGGTAAATTATTTCAAACAGATTTAGTGAAATTGTTTAACAAAACTCAAATCAACTCAGATTATCAATTAATCTTAAAAGAGGTTTTTGATTTATTTAAAAAAATAGCAGTAAGTACTGATAATCAAAAACTTAAAGAGTTTAAATCTGTCTATTTTAATAGATATGAAACCGCAGAAATTCCGATTTTAATTGCCCTTGATACAGAAGCTGGCATTGGTTACGGAAACTCAGGGAAAAGTAAAAATACACCCATTACTGAAGGTTTAAACCTTCCTGTAATTGAAAATAAAAACCTCAATTTCTCTCAAAATCTTTTTCAGCAATATTTGCATGAACTATGGATTAAAGCTAATGCCAATGGTTCTTACCAAGTGGATTTAAAAGAAGAAGATTTAAAGAAATATGCTGTAAACTCAATACCAACTCTTCCCTCAAATTCTATTACCTTTAGGCTGACTGGCGATCAAACATTTCCGATTTATGTAGAGTCAATAGGTGGTTCAAGTGCTGCCAATTTATTGGGACGTTTTGCTCATGCTGACCCAGAAGTTCTTGAAATAATTCAAAGTATTACCAATAGTGAACAAGAACAGAATCCAAATGTGATTTTTGCTGAGATTGTTCATTTGCCTGAAAATCGAACAGGAAATATTATTTTACATCCTCCGTTTCGGCAGTATGAAATTCCGTATTTAGCTAAATCTTCCTTGTCTGATGAATTCCAAATTCCTTTAGATGACTTAATGGTGTCAGTTGATTTGCAACGAGACAAGGTAATATTACGTTCAAAAAAGCTTAACAAGGAAATTGTTCCAAGGCTGAGCAATGCTCATAACTATGAGCAAAATTCGTTACCGTTATATAATTTTTTAAGTGATTTACAAACTCAGAACTTTCAAAATAACTTTGATTTAAACTGGTCTTCAATTGCTTTTGAAGCAGTTTTCTATCCACGGCTAACATACAAAAATGTAGTTATTTCTTTGGCAACTTGGCATTTTGATAGGGAAGATTATATTGAACTAATTACTTGCAAATCAAATGATTTGATAAGTAAAATTCAAGCATTTAGAAAGCATTGGAATTTATCAGAACTTTTTGTTTTGGCAGATTTTGATAATGAATTATTGGTTAATACGAATAATATTTTGAGTGTTCAAATTTGGATTGATTCTATCAAAAACAGAAATAAAATAAAAGTAAAAGAATTCTTCTATTCCTCTAAAAATAGTGTTGTAAAAAATGCTTTAGGACAAGGTTTTACCAATCAATTTATCGCTGCTATTATCGACGAAAATACTGTTTATCAAGGTCTTGATGAAGTTATAAAAGTAAAACAAAACGAAATTCAACGAAATTTTTCCGTTGGTTCAGAATGGATATATTTTAAATTTTATATGGGAGTAAAAGTAGGTGATAATTTTTTATCCCAAGCTATAAAACCGCTTACTGAAGAACTAATAAATCAAAAATTGATTGATAAATGGTTCTTTATTCGCTATTCGGACCCTGAAAAACACCTTCGTTTTAGGGTTCATTTACCCGATTTGGCATCCATTGGAAAAGTGTTTTTATTGGTCAAAGACTTTGTTCAACCATTTGAAAATGAAGGTATTATCTGGAAAATTCAAGTAGATTCTTATCAGCGAGAAATTGAACGTTATGGTTCTGACGTAATGGAATTTACGGAAACTCTTTTTTATGAAGACAGTACTGCCGTTATTTCCATGATTGACCAAACAGTAGGGGAGGAGCGAGAGGTAATTCGTTGGCAGTGGTGTTTAAAAGCGATTGATACTTATCTCAGCGACTTCGGTTTAACGCTAATTGAAAAGAAGGAGTTAATGGAAAAAATGAAAACGAATTTTGCCAATGAATTTCATTTAGATAAAGCTTTAAAAATTCAATTAGATCAACGTTTTAGAAATAATCGTACGTTTATTGAACAGATTTTAGCTGATAATCTAAATGAAATTCATGAATATTCTCCGCTTTTTCATGCAATTATTAATAAAAGTAACCGAATTGAAAATATAATTGAACAAATTAAATCTCAGAAAAGTAGGGGTGAATTAACGAATTATCTCTACGATACTATCCACATGACCGTAAATCGAACGATTTCGGACAATCAAAGATTGCATGAATTGGTAATGTATGATTTTCTTTTTAGGTATTATCAGGCGGAAGTTGCTAAAGGGAAAATATAAACTTTGGAAAGTTATTTAAACCGATTTTATCTAAATAAAAGTTCTTGTTCCTAAATAATTATTTCTGATTTCTCCATAGAAATGTAAACGAAAAGTAAATTCACTTTTCGTTCTTGAGAAAACATTGAGCTTTGAGGGTTTAATCGGAAAATAATCAACCCCAAAAAAGAAAGTTTGATTTAATTTTTATCATAATTGCAGTTTATTTTTTATCAATGAGCATACATACGCTTCCCCAAGCAGGAATGGTTACCCTCATTCCATTGGTCGTAATAGCAGATTTTGCTTTTAGCGTTGTATAATCATTTGGTCCACCCGCAAGATTACTTGTCCCTGAACCATTTATTTTTACTTTTCTTGAAAACTCTCCATTATCATTTTCACCTTCCAGACTATACCAATAATAACGGTTTCCAATTCTCATATTTTTCATAATAACTTCAACCGTTTGAGGAACAGCCGAACCATTAATCATTGTAACGCTTGCTTGTCCAGACGAATAAGTTGAACCGTAAGCTTTAATGCTTGAGTTTCCAGTAACCATTGAATTTACCATTCTGTCACCAAGCGTTTTTTGGAAGAAATACATATAATAAAAAGAAGGTCGCATGGTCCATTTATCCACGCCAGGTTCTCCAGTACTGAATAATCCGTGGTCATTCCCATTCTCCCAACCATTCATTAAATCCCAACGAGCTGCCATGCCATACTTATTTTTGATGGCTTCTCCTTGAATAATTATTGAAAAAAGTCCACTTACATTAGAGACTTGTTGTTTTGAATCTTTCGCCCACATATTCCACTCATCCATCGCAATGGGTTTAAGAGTTGCTCCATTATCCTGCAAAGTTTTGGTTACGTACTTCATCATTTCGCCAGGCACAGAAAAGGCAGAAGACAATACAACGGTTGCATTTGAATTTTGGTCATAAGGCGTAAAATAATTATGAACAACATAAAAATCTGCCTTATTATTTATGTTTTTCATCATTGTTTCATTCCATGTTTGATTACAAACGGTTTGCCATGATTGTGGAGCAGAATCAAAAGTTACCGCTCCAATTTGAATCGTTTTTCCAATTTCTTTGGCGGCTTTTTGCATGGAATCTGCGAATACTTGAAAGTGTTTTGCGTATAAACCACCCGTTAAATATTCGGGTTGATTATCTTTATTTAGCTTAGTATCAATACGATAGCCCCATTCCCAATCACCAAAATTTTCATTCCCAATTTCCCAATATTGTGTTCTACCTTTATCATAACGTACCCAGTCAGCCGCAAGATGTGCAGCAGTTGCTACTGGATTTAAACCCGTTCCATATCTGGCATAACCATAGTTTACGGTGATTATTCCTCTGTTGTTTGTTTTTTGTAACATACTGTAATAATCATCCAAATTACACTGCCAATTTAGATTTGAGAATCCTTGTCTGTATCCAGGGTCATTTTTAGCACCATCTTTATTGGTGATTTTTGCAGGAGCATCGTCTGGAAGCACCCCTTCAGCTTTATTCCAAAAATAGGTATCGCTACCACTTCCTGCAGGAAAACGAACGATATGAGGATGTAGATTTTTGATTGGTTCCGTAAATTTTGTTTCATTGGCAACAGGCCCCATCCACCAAACTGCATTGTGTCCGAAAATACTTAAAGGTATTTTCGTTATAATATCTGAAGCATCAACCGTTACAGTATTGTTTGCATTGGCTGGTACTGTTTCTTCTGTATAGGAAGGGGCAGTGAAAGTTTTAGCTTGCCAATCGTCCAAGAAAAAACCCATAGTAGAAGCAATTTTAGGTTCAACGGCAGGGACAATAATAACGGTAGTATCTTTTACAACAGTTACGATTTTATCTTCTTCCTTTTTTGAACATGATAAAACAGTAATCCCTAAAAATAAGGTCAAGGAATAGTTACTTATACGTTGATTAATTAATGACATTTTCATGATTTTTATAAAGTTTTCAATGTGTATTTACAGCAAATTAAAAAATTGTATTATTAATTTCTCAATGATTTTATTAAAGCGTCAAGTTTCTCTTATGTCCTTGATAATCAATTATTTCAAGAGACTTTAAGTTCTTTGAAACCAAAATATTTCTTGATGATTGAGAGAAAAAAGAGGTTCCATAATTAATTTCTCTTTTCCGATTTCTACCATCTTTTAAATGCTCTATCACAACAGCATCTTTTGGTAGAAGTGGTTGAGTTGAATATTTTTTCGACAAACTAAAAGACTTTAATTTACCTCTGTTTTGGGTTGCCATGATCAATGGGTTGCCCTGAGCATTTGTAATGCTGACCAAACCCTTTGCATCACCTCCAACTAAAAATCCCGATTGATTTAAAGTGCTTGTTTTAAACGCTCCTTTCCCATTTCCAATCAGTAATAAACCATTAAAAGCATCTAATCTGCCTACCGATACTTCATTTCCAAAATCATTCCCCACCATTAAAATATCAAGATTTCCGTCATCGTTAAAATCTTCTACTAACATCCCAAAAACTGGGGCAGTTTGCACTTGAATAGGTAATGAATTAATCTTAAAATTCCCCTTTCCTAAATTTTCTATGTAACTCGAGTTCATATTGTTAGCTTTTAAGATTAAAGCATCTTTTACATCACTTTTTGATAAAATGCCATAAATATCTGCCGTTGCAAATTTGTTATAATCATCAAATCGTGTTTTGAAAGCGGTTATTTGTTTAATCAAATCATCACGGGTATGGAATGGAACTTCGTGTCGTTCTTTATCTTTATCTGGAAAAAATACTGTCGGGATTGCATCATAAAGTCCATCGGAATTAAAATCTTTTCCATAAATCGTTAAAGGAAATTCATCAGAAACTTTGTTCATGGTATTTATGCCTAAATTCCCTGCAACGTAATCCATATCTCCATCATTATCAAAGTCACCCGAAGAAATACTATTCCAAAAGCCTACTTGTGTATTAAGCTCTTGATTTTCAATGCGTTCTAATGATTTTCCTTGATTATTTTTCAATATTGTAATAGGCATCCATTCGCCTGCAAGTATTAAATCTTGCCAACCGTCATTATCAAAATCTGACCAAAGTGCATCACAAACTAAACCAACATTTTGTAAAGCTGGAGCAAATTGAGTGGTAATATCAGTAAAATGAATTCCATTTTTACTATCATTTCTCAATACGTAACTACTCACAGGCTTCGGATAAGCATTTACTTCAACTCGTCCGCCCACAAAAAGATCAAGGTCGCCATCGTGATCAAAATCTGTTGCTTTTACACAGGAACCACTCTTTAAAAATGGAGGTAAAGCTTTTTTATTTTCAGTAAAATTTCCCTTTCCATCATTTTCATAAAACCTATCTTGGTAAATCATTAAACCAATTGGAGCCTCATTACTTCCACTGACAATGTATAAATCAAGGTCATTATCTTGATCCGCATCAAATAATAAAACACTTGAATCCTCCGAAAATTTTGTGGCATCTGTTTCACCTTTGATTAAATCCGATTTAGCAAATTTTCCAGTTTTATTTTGTAATAAAAAAGTCCCTTTATGATTGGTTGAACCTCCAATAAATACATCTTCGATTCCATCCCCGTTTACGTCCCCAACTGCAATAGATGGGCCGTATTGTGAGAATTTATGAGGCAATAATTTTTGGATATTAAAATCAATAGCATCAGTTTCTTGATGAACATAATCAATTAGTAATGAGTCACTTATGTCATTGAAGAGGGTGAGTTGATGACTATTAACCAATGACTGATCACTGATAATTGCTTTGCTTTCATCCGCAATTAAAATTTGATTTGCTCTTATGTTTTTATAGCTACTGACTTTGCCACTTTGCCAAGTAATTTTTACTTCATCGACTATTTTTATTTTCCCTAATCCGAAATGGGCAACATTTTCAATTGTTGATAAATAGCCTCGATAAGGAGTATTTTCATACACTTGTTTTTCACCATGATTGTAGGAAATATCAATCCAAGCTCCAATTCCGTGGATATTATTGGACAAACCTTTGCATTTAATGCGTAAATAATTACTCTCTTCGGGCTTTAACTGAATCGTATTATTCCGATAAACAAAAGCTGAATCGTTAATATTATTTACTACATAATCTAAATCACCATCATTGTCTAAATCTGCATAAGCAGACCCATTCGAGAAACTGGGAATATCCATGCCCCAATCCCTTGAAACATCCTCAAATTGAGGAGGACTTCCACTTATTCCCCCTTTATTTTTGAAAGCATAATTAACTGCTTTCACCGATGGAATCATTTTTGAAAGGTCTTCTAAAGTTAATTGTTGTTGAACTGCATTTTGATAACGATAAACCAAATAATCGTGGTCGGTAATATCCTTTGGAAAACCATTAGAAATAATCATATCCCGAAAACCATCATTATCAAAATCTGTCACCATCGGACACCAACTCCAATCAGTCTCTGCAATTCCTGATAACAAACCCATTTCACTAAAAATAGGTTTTCCAGTGGTAGGATTTATGCCCTGATTAACCTGTAATGTATTTCGAGGATACTGATAGTTGTAATGAAATTTTTCATTATTCTGATAGGTTGAATAATTATTAGCAGGAATTACCATTTTTTTTCGATAATTATCCGCAGGAACCATATCCAAAGCAATAATATCAACCAATCCATCATTATTCAAATCTTCTACATCATTTCCCATGGCTGAGAATGAAGTATGTTTAAAATATTCAGACGCTTGGTCGGTGAAAGTACCGTTTTTGTTATTTATGTAAAGCAAATCATCGGATAAAAAATCATTTGTTACATAAATATCTTTCCAGCCATCACGATTAATATCCGTAATATTTACTCCTAACCCATATCCTTCAATCAAAATGCCTGCTTGTTTCGAGACGTTTGTAAAATGCGGTTTAGTATTTGTTCCATCATTTTTATATAATCTATCCGTCCGCTTCGATGAACCATCCACAACTTTATTCACATATTTATTGGGATAACGCACTTTTTCCATTTCATTTACTAATAAAAAAAGGTCTAAATCTCCATCATTGTCATAATCAAAAAAGGAAGCATTTGTGGTATGGGAAGTATCAGCAATACCATATTCTTTCGCCATTTCCTTGAAAATTGGCACACCGTCTTTATCAATCCCTTGATTAACATACATCATATTTGCCAATCTGTCAGCTACTTTACTCACCGAAGCACAAACGTAAATATCTAAAAGATTATCATTATTAATATCTATCAAGGTTGCTCCTGAACACCATTTTCCTTCTCCAGTTGTTTTACTTTTTTCTGTAACATCCTCAAAATGAACACTTTCATTTTCATTATTACCTTTATTTAAGTATAATTTATTTTCAACTTGATTACCCGTAAAATAGACATCCACTAAATTATCATTATTGAAATCACCCAATGCAACGCCACCACCATTATATACATATTCAAAATTAAAGACATTTCGTGCATTAGTTTCGGTTATTCGATTTGAAAATGTAATGCCTGTATTTTCAGCGAGTAATCTTGTAAATAATGGTTTGCTTTTCTGCTGACATGAAAAGAAAGTCGTAATAAAGCATATAAGTAGTGGAAATTTATAAGTCATCAGTTTGAGATTTAGGAAGTTTAAAATAGGGTTTTGGTTCAATAAAATTTAGTCCCAAATGTCGGCAATATCAATAAATTGGTTAAAGGTCTATTAACTAAAAATCCTTCAATAATCTTTAAATAAGATAGAAGGATTTTTAGTTAATAACAATAGTAATTTTATTTTTTGATGAACATCACATCATCAAAATATACAGTTTCTGATTTGTCAGGACCTTGTAATCTCCAACCGAATTGCTTCAACGTTGTACCAGGATACCAAAAATCTATATCAGCCAAAGCAATTTTATAGTAATTCCAAATTTTCGGAGCAACTTCAATTTTATTCTTATTTTCAAAATTTCCAAAACCAATTTTTGAAACATCCGATTGAATCCAAAACGAGATTGGAACATTTCCACCTCTAATTGCAAAAGTTAGATACTTATAGTCGGCTGAATAAGGAATTGAAGGATACCAGTTACTAAAGGCTGCCAAATGCCAGTTACCACCTGCAAAGTTTTTAGACAACGATTTTTTACCTGCATAAGCTTGATCTGAATTAACAATTAAAGGATCGCCCCACGAATTATTTGCGTAATCTTTTGCAAAATCTTCAGTAAAAACTTGTAAAGCGGCATCGGCATTTACAAACTCAATAGTCTTGGTAGTAATCATTCCACTGCTATTGGTAATGTCTAAAGTAACTTGACTTAAATTAGAAGTTGGAAATCTCAAGACCATTGTTTCATTGCCAATTTTATCTTTTGTTTTAGCAATAACTTTAACTTCGGTTGTTGTACCCGAAAAAACCACACTTGAGACATCGACAAAATTCTTTCCAGTTAAGGTTATATCTCCTCTATCAGCGCCAAAAGTCATTTTATCCGTGGTATAAACGGCAGGTTTTGCAACAACTTTAAAATTAAAAGTAGCCTCACCGTGAGAAGTTACAACCCTAAGTTTATTATCGACATCAGCACCCGTTGGAACTGCCCCAGGTAGCGTAATAATTAAATTTTCATCCGTATTATAAGTAGGATTGAAAGCGGCATTATACCCATTGAAATAAACATTCAATACGCCCCCAATATTTTGACCATTAATTACCAATAGTTTAAACGGTTCCGAACCAACAATACTACTATCCTTATGTTTGGCAATTGTATCCAACAAATAAACTCTTGAAATACTTGGCGTTCCAGTTGATACTTTCGGAATCCCCGTTTCATCTTTACACGATGAAAGGATGGTAATACTCGCCAATATTCCCAAAAAGGCAATTGCGGTAAGTTTACTACCAATATAATTTTTCATTGTTTTCATTTTTATATTTGTTTGTGCAGGAAATTTTATTTCCTGCATTATTTCATCAGATGGTTATTACTAAAACTTGTATGGAACGGGTGGTTTCAATAAATTTGGAGCTTGAGCCGTTTCTGTATCTGGAATTGGTAAATAAAATGCCGTTGAAACTAACTTGAAAGTATTGGTTGTCCGATTTATAAAATTGAATTCACGCTTCTTTTGGAGTGTGCCAGTACCAGGTTTAATTCTAATGGTGTACGTTCCTCTAATTTGCTTAGCAATAAGATCTATCACCTTTTGTGGATTATAGTAATACAGCCTTACTAAATTATACCAAGCATCTCCTTCAACGGCAAATTCATAACGTCTTTCTTGCAGCATATCATCAATTGTAAATGAAGTTACTTCTGGTAAAGTTGCACGTTTACGGATAGCATTGTAATATTTTAATGCTTCTGGATCTGAAGTAGAAGTATTATTTCCTAAAATTGCTTCTGCATAAATTAGATAAACATCCGCTAAACGTTGCATATAGCTATTATTAGGAGCTGCCTGTTGCTGGCCTAATCCACCATTATCATCTGGACCTCCAACAACGTATTTTTTAAAGTGGGCAAAAGTTTCATACGCATCATCAGCTGGGATTGGCTCTTTCCATCCACCTTTTGCTTTAATTAATTCTGGATATAAATCGCCAGGAAGCATAAAAGTTGCTTTTCTTCGTACTGAATCTGCAGGGTCAAGATTAACTAAATAATCATAAGAAGCTCCGTTTGAACCGCCCCAACCATCTTGGAAACCTGTGATTTGACTGTTTGCTGCAAATTGTGATTGAAACTGATTCCCTGAACCGTAACCACCATTACCAACCCACTGCAATCCAAATAATTGCTCTGGGTTATTATTATTAGCTGTTAAAAATAAATCTGAATATTTTGGCATTAACTGGAAAGCACTGTTTTTGATAACATCTGCCGCATAAAATTTAGCACTATCCAAATAAGCCTGACTTCTCTGTCCATTCGTTGAACCCAATCCAGCACGTGTCAAATAAAACCTTGACAACATTCCTTTTGCTGAATAAGCATTCAAACGCCCAGAACCAGCAGTAGAAGTAGCTGGTAATAAATTTTTGGCTGCTTGCATATCTCGGATGGCAAATTCCCAAACGGTTTCAATCGTATTACGAGTTAAAGTAGTATCTGCTCCTTGCTTTAAATTATCCGTAATAATGGGAACTGGACCCCAATTCTGAACTAAATAAGAATAGGCAACTGCACGCATATAACGAGCTTCACCAATAGCTCTTCTTTTGGCTTCTGGTGTTACGGCTGACTTTGCGTAAGTATTGACGTTATATATCAATACGTTCGACTGTGCGATTATCGTAAAAAATGAATTCCAAGAATCTCTTAAATCACCATTAGTATTGGAAACAGTAAACTGATAAAATTGTTGCCAGTTTCCGTTGTATGGGCTAATCATATTGCCCGCACGCCCATCACCAAATGATAAAAGTGACTGCCCGTTCGACCCAAACCAAACTTTATTATACAAAGCAGAGGTTCCAGCCATTAATTCTGAATCAGTATTAAAGAAATTTGGAGCCGTTAAACTTCCCAGAGGAGGAGTGTCCAAGAATTGTTCTTTGCAACTTGTCAATCCACCAATGGTTAGAGCGACAAATAAGATCTTTATTAAAATATATTTTTTCATTTTTTGAAGATTTAATTTTTGTTGGATTACTACGTAACTTAAATTCAATAATAACTGTTAGGTAAACTTATTGAATTTGCGTTGCTAAAAGTCAAATGCTGCTGAGAAAGTGTACATTCTTGATGATGGATAACGACCATTATCAAAACCAGGAACTCCCGCCGATGTACCAACTTCAGGATCATAACCACTGTATTTTGTGATGGTGAAAGCATTTTGAACACCCGATGTTAATCTAATTCCGTTGATTGGCAAATACTTTTTCAAAAATGCCTTTGGAACATTATACGTTAATTGAATATTTTTTACTCTCAAATACGAACCATCTTCAACGAATTGATTTGTTGCACGTCCACTATTTCCATAACTTGAATAGGCAATTCGTGGAACATTATACCCTGGATTTAATAAGGTTAACGATTCATTCAAAGTATTACTACTTGGTTGAGCAAAATTGATGGCTTCTTTGTAAGCGCCATGAATAAAGTTTCTGAAAGCACTATTATCAAATTTTAATTGATTAAATACTTGATTTCCATAAACTCCCTGTAAGAAAATTGAAAGGTCGAATCCTTTGTAAGAGAAATTATTAGTAATACCAAAAGTGAATTTAGGCCAAGGATTACCAATAAAAGTTCTGTCTTTATCGTCAATAACCTGTACATTTTTTCCTAAAACTGGGTCGTAATATTCTGTTTTATCAATGTTTACATATTTAATATCACCCACCCATGCTTCTGATGGAGCAATATGAACATTTGTTGGCAAAGCAGCAGTAGTTAAATCTTGATAATTCTGAATTAAACCATCCGACTGGTAACCAAAAAATTGAAAAAGAGGTTGCCCAACAATTGAACGAGAAATTACACGACTAAACCAAGGGAAACGGTCAATTATAGCTCTGTCAGTATTTAATTTTAACAATTTATTTCTATCAAATGAGATATTAAATCCACTTTTCCAGCTAAAACCATCCGCTGATTTTGCTTGAATAGGCGTAGTATTTATCGAAATACCAATACCTCTATTTTCCATATCACCAATATTTACTCTTGGAGCTCCAATTCCACCTTGTCCAGATGTTCCTGCATAAGCTGGCAAAGGTAAATCAGTAATCAAATCAGATGTTTTTCTTAAATAAGCATCAAAAACAACATTAACTCTATCTTTAAACATGTGCAAATCAAAACCTAAGTTATACGTTTGCGTATTTTCCCATTTGATGTCTGGATTTGGAAATTGACCCGCTAAAAATCCTTGACCTGATTGCGTTGCAGCAGTCGTTAAAGGAGCGTAAGTATTTTTTCCATAATATTGACTTCCTGATGACCCAAATTCTGCTCTGATTTTAAGGTCATTAATGGCAACAAGATCCTGCATAAATGGCTCTTTCGATATTCTCCAAGCGGTAGAAATTGATGGGAAATAACCCCATTTGTTATTGGGTCCAAAAAGGGAAGAAGCATCCGCACGGAAGGAAGCTTGAACTATATATTTATCGTCATAAATATAATTTACACGACCAAAATACGATTCTTGTGAATTATCCTCTCTTGTACTTGTACTTAAAGATGTTTTTGGATCTCCTAAACTCAATTCAGAAAGAGCATTATTAGTAAACCCAGTAACTCGGCCTCCTAATTGCTCATAGAAATAGTATTGAGCTTCATGTCCAGCCGTAATTCTAACATCATGACGCTGTGCAATTTTTTTACTATAAGTTAAGTACTGATTTGTACTCCAATTATAATTATTGCCTGCATATCTCTCCGACGTTGATATTGGATTAGTTGATCCTTGAGTAAGTGCATTACTTCCGAAAGTATATGAAGGACGAAAAATAGCTCTGGTATCATTGCCATACGAACCATTAAACTCTGCGTGAAAATTGAAATCTTTCAAGAAAGTAACGTCTGCGAATATAGTTCCAAAGGTTGTAACACGATTATAGTTAGTAGAATTCGTAAAAGCTAAAGCAACTGGATTTGTAATTTTAGCCGAATAACTACCATCATTTCTAACATCTTGTGGACCACCGAAACTTCCATCTGGATTATAGACAGGAGCATTTGGTGATTGTTGAATGGCAGTGCTGATTATATTATCGTCGTTAATTGATAATTTTTCAGCAGTTCCAGAAATGGATAAGTTTGTTCCAATTTTTAAATAACTACGTAATTTACTTTCTATGTTTACTCTGAAAGATTTTCTATCAAATCCAGAATTAGGAGCAATCCCTTCTTGATTCATCAATTCAGCTGAAAGGTAATAAGTCGTTTTTTCATTACCACCACTTAAAGTCAATTGCTGTTTTTTCATAGCAGCCGTTTTAAATAAAGCTGATTGCCAATTTGTGCCTTCACCCAAAATTGATGGGTCAGCAAACTCAGCATTATACCCTGAACCAACGGATTTTGACCAAGCATTGCTGTAAGTTGCATATTCTCTTAAGTTCATCAAAGGCAATTGTCTTGGCAAACCTTGAAAGTTATACATCGTTGTGAAACCAACTTTTGCTTCGCCTGCTTTTCCTCTTTTTGTTGTAACCACAATAACACCACTGGCAGCTTTAGAGCCATAAATAGATTGTGCCGAAGGTCCTGTCAATACATTTAACGATTCAATATCATCAGGGTTTAGACTTGAAAGAACATTTGATTGTCCCTCAGAACCCGAAGAAGGTATTATTTGAACGCCATCAATAACATACATCGGCTGACTGTTACCATTAATGGTTGAAAGTCCACGAATATAGATATTTGCTGCTGCCCCTGGTTTTCCTGAATTACCAGTTACATAAACGTTTGGTGCTCGCCCTTGAAGTGCTTGGTCAATGGTTGTATTTACTGTTCTTTTTAAGTCAGTTTCAGTGAGATTAGTTTGAGCTCCCGAAAGTGACCGTTTACTGGCAGTACCGTACCCCACGACTACAACTTCATCAATAGTTGATACATTTTCGAGTAACGAAATATTAATTATTGTCCTGCCAGCAATAGAAACTTGCTGAGTAGTCATCCCAACTGATGAAATATTGATTGTACCATTACTTGGAGCAGTAATACTAAATTCACCACTTGCGTTAGTTGTTGTTCCAATGGTTGTGCCTTTAATGAGAATATTAGCTCCAGGGACTGCTTGATTATCTTGCCCCGCAGTAACTTTTCCAGAAACCTTGATGGTCTGAACATTAGCTTTTTGTGCAAGAATGCTGAAACTACCAGTCATCATAGTCAGCAAAATAATAAGACTTTTTAATCTTATTAGTTGTGGCGAAGAACCACTGCAATGGAAAATTGTGTGCATACGTTAGTTTTTATTTACAGATTTTTTAAAAAATACTAAATATTTATAGAGAATAAAATTCATAGCGTTCACATTATACCCTTAACTAAGTTAAAACTATAAATACTATTTTCAGATATCTAAATTTATATAGTACAAAATTGAGATTAAATGAAACAATTTAGATAAGGGTAAACCCTTAATTCATTTTATAAGGGTTTACCCTTATAAAATGAATTTTTGATATTTCTTCACACAGTTAATGATTTACTTTAGTCTTGTGGCTTTGATAATGGGTATAATTAATTTGGTAATACAAATACTGATGCTATTTTTCAATAAAATCTTTGGTACAAATTTTACATTTTTTTAATTTTAAAGCACAATACTAATTTGTCAATTATTGGTATAAAATGAACAATTGCTTGAAAATGATGATTTTTTCCCCATAGAGCATGACACAAGTAGGTTTCAATTATTACTTTAAAATTAATTATTAGTGGTATTTTAACAACTTAATTGAAAACTAAAACCCCACCAAAAATTAATTTCGATGGGGTTTTCTGTGTATATGTGGGCTGTATTGGATCACAACCAATACACTTAAGTACCTAACGATAAAACGCTTACAAACATAAATCCAGCTTTGGTGCGGTCATTGGTGCTACTTATCTAACATCTTCTCCATAAAGGCAACTTGCTTCTCAAGTCTGGAAATCTCATTATTCTTTCCATCAATAATTGCCTTTAAGTATTCCTCCGAATTTGTCGCAACCTGAGCGACAACAGGAGGGCTATTTTTCACATCAACTTGTTCGCATAAATCAGATAATAATAATGGTCCTGATTTACGCACAAACCTATCTCCATTCAGCAAGGGAAATCTTCTTAAAATAGCGTTGAACGATGTAACCCCAAGGTCACGGTTTTGATTTAAGGCTCCGTAGATACGTGTGGCATCTGCAAAACCTACTTCTTGTGAGAATTGGGCTGCTTTCATGCCAGACCAATCTAAACATTCTTGTACTAGTGTCGAAACAGGTAATTCTGAGTTGTAGGATGTCATTTCTAATGTTTTTTTCATTTTTAGAGATATTTGTACTATTTAATAGATATTTGTGTGCTTAAAAAGTATTTTTGTGCTATATTTGTGAAAGTTACTCAAATAGATGGTACAAATGTACTGCTTAAATTTATTATACCACATTATTAATATGGAAAACAATACAGAAACTTATCAGACGGTACTTTTAATCCCTCAAAGTGAGTGGCTATCAGTTAAATCACAACTAAAAGAGTTGCAAGAAAGTACAATATTACTAAAAGACAACACACAAAACAATACAGAGGAGAATAATAATAAAATTATTCCATACGATGAAGCGTGTAAATTTTTGGGGATTGGGAAAGAAAGTTTAGTAAGGGCGAAAAACGAAGGTAGAATCAAGGGAATCCGTGGATATTCCCGAGGATTCAGTTACAAAATGAGTGATTTAATACAGTACAAAAAGAATTTTGGTAGAAAGGAAAAAGTAGCATAACAGTTTATTTTTATTCATTTACTAACCACAAACCGCTATGTCAGAAATTACAGGGCTGTGGATTCCCTTAGAATATCTTCACAACGGAAGACTATCAAGAAACGAAATACTTATCATTTCGTATATCAAATACAGAGCTGAATATGGGATTTACAAAGGTGGGAATACTGAAATATCAAAAGTCTTAATGATTCATAAAGTGAGGGTTTCAGAGTCAATTTCAGGACTACTTTCAAAAGGTTTCTTAGAACGAAGTGAAAATAAATATTATAAAACTTCTAAAAAATATCTTGACTTAGAAAAGGATATAGTTACGGAAACCGTAACTATTGAAGAAACCGTAAAAGTTACGGAAACCGTAACAAAAAGTTACGGAAAGCGTAACTCGAAAGTTACGGATTCCGTAACACTATCCTATATAGAAAAAGATTTTAATAATAAGGAGAATAACAATAGTATCGATTCAATCGAAAATGAAGAAAAACAGATTGACGAAGAGAAAATAAAATTATCTAAAGTTTCACCTAAAAAACCATCATTGCCAGAGATTGAATTCCTCGATTCAGAATTCAAAGATTTTAATGTTTTTGAAGGGTATTTGCAGAAGGCTCACCCAGAAATTGACACCAGTTTTTATTATCATAAAATTTCATCTTGGATAGACAAAAACACAGGACACTTAGCAAAGCGTAAAATTTGGAAAAGTACGGTAAATCAATTTTTAGAAAACGATTACAAGAGAGGTGAATTAGTAACCACAAAATCAAAAGCTAATGGAAAATCAACAAATTCAAATTATCCAAAACAAGCAAACAGCATTGAGCAACAGGCAACCACCAAAAAACTGGACGACCTCGTTAGTCGATATCTTGCCAAACAGTAGCGGGTTGACTTTGACAGACGACGAAAGCACGGATATTGTCATGAGTTTAACCGATTTGAATTTTGAGATGGCTTTACATGCTGAAAAACTTTACAAATTGAAATCTACCATCGGAGAAGCCAATATTTTAAAATCAGTTTGTGCATTGCTCAAAATGTTCAGCGATGCAACCAAGGTAAACAAACCGCTTTTAAGTTCAGAAATTATGATGTGTGCCGATTTTATCATCAAAAAATATACCCACGAATCCATTGCAGATTTTGCCCTTGCACTGAAAGACGGCATTTTTGGAGGTCACAAATTCTACGGTTCTGTCACCATTGCAGACGTGATAGAAGTCATTGAGAAATACTTTGAAACCAAAGCCCAAAGATTGGAGGAAATAAGCAGAACCATGAAAACGTCAGAAAAGACGATTAAAGATAATGGAATTGATAAAATGATACAAGTATATACGCCAGACTATTCAGAGCCACAGGAAGCATTTAAAGATATATTTGAGAGAGAAAGAAGAGAGAAAGCAGGAAATGAATTTAGAAAGTTTCAAGAAAGACTTAAAAAATTAGCTATTACACCCTCAGAATACACAGATTTTGAACCAATTAACCACCCTCAAAATGACTACTACAACCAAGAAACGCCCCCAATGTTGGATGGACAGGAAGGCAATTAAACCATCCAACAAAAAGACTGATCAGTTGCGAATTGAAGACATTTGTTTGCCCGATGCCAACAGCACAACCACCTCAATTATCACCTATCTAAACTACAACGGTTTTCATGTTTGGCGAAATAATACGCACGGTGTTTATGATGTTAAGAAGCAAGTATTCAGGAAGTTACAGTATCAACAACGGGGAGTTTCTGACATCATAGGATATCGTAAAAAAGATGCAAAGTTTATAGCTATCGAAGTAAAAATTGGTACAGACACAATGTCAGAAGAGCAGGAAGGCTTTTTAATTGGTCTAAAAGAAAGTACAGGTATTTCGATGGTTGCACAGAGCTTTGATGATTTTCTAAAACGTTGGGAATATCGGAAAGCAAACGGCATGATTTAACGGAGCATAACCCCAAAACTATAGCATCTTAACATTTTATGAAGCCAGACATCAAAAGTATATTTTATCACAATATCTCCAAGAAACGATGTAATGTTATTCACAGAGATTCAAACTTTTACATTGATTCAACACCAATCCCAACCGTAATATTTTCAATGGATATGACACCCAGCCAAGTAAGAATATTTACATTAGAACGTTTCGACAAAGAATTTAGCCCAGAATTTACACAATCTAAATAACCAAATCATGCAAGAAATTGACATTAAAAAAGTAGAAGTAGGCGAGAAATTTGTAACAATTATCTACGCTAAACAAGAAGCCAGACAAGGCATTACCATGCCAGTAACCACAAAAAGAAAGTTCCCTTTCAATATCCACGATGAATTAAAGTTGGCATTAGACAACTTAAAAGTGCACTTTGCCCTAATTACGGAAGCAATTAAAGTGTCAAAAACACAGTCATTCGAGGGTATCGCAAGTTTACAAGAAATGGAAGGCTTTGAAGTAACTGGATTTGAAGTTAAAAAGTTAGGGGATAATTTAGGTATTATCATATTCGGACACCGTAAATTGCAAGACGGCAGAACCGTAAAATTTACCACCCCATTTATCAATTTTGATATTGAAATTTCTAACTACGAATACACCGAAGCGTTAATCGAATCACTGGATATTGCCAAACAAGAAGCCATCGAATACATCAACGGAAAGTTCCAAATCCAAGGAACGCAAGTAGGAGTATTCGATACCCCCGAAGAAACCCCAGTCAAAAAACTACCACAAAAGAAAAAACCAGAAAGAAAAGCAGCCTAAAACATTCATCGCAAAGTCACAGCCATAAACTGTGATTTTTCTTTTACCCCGCTAAAATATATCAGTTCCAACCAAAAATCAGGTAATTCTGTGCTAAAAACAATCCATTTAATTCAGTAATATTGATTTTTAAATCTTTACAGAGTTATATGTTTGGATAGTGCAACGCAATTTTAGCCTAAAAATTACCATTAACCCGATGCCTTTCAGCTACTTAAATAATGTTTTTTAAGGCTATCTACAATAAAATCAAGATAATCAAAAATTAATAAATAGGCTAAGTAAAGTATTTTAAAAACTAACTTTACACCCTATTAGGTAACTTTAAATTATCCCCTAAAAAATTAAACAACCCTAATACAACCAAAAGAAATAATATTAATAATGGCAAAAAAAGAACTAAAACAAAAAGGAATTGAAGAAACCCTCTGGGAATCAGCCAACAAATTAAGAGGAAGTGTAGAACCAGCCGAATATAAACACGTTGTCCTCGGACTTATATTCCTGAAATTTGCCAGCGATAAATTTGAAGAACACCGCAAATTAATGATTGATAAAGGGCAAGAAAAATACATCGAAATGCCCGATTTCTATGGCATGGCAAATGTCTTTTATTTAGACGAAGAATCTCGCTGGACCTACATCATCAAAAACTCCAAGCAAAACGATATTGCCCTAAAAATTGATACCGCCCTGCACAATATTGAGAAAAATAACAAAGCTCTCAAAGGTGCTTTGCCCGACAATTACTTTTCTCGTTTGGGTTTAGACATTACCAAACTCGCTTCCCTGCTCGATACCATCAACGATATTGATACCCTCAAAGATAAAGCTCAGGATATTGTGGGCCGAGTTTACGAATATTTCCTTTCCAAATTTGCCTTGGCAGAAGGAAAAGGCAAAGGGGAATTCTACACGCCCAAAAGTATCGTAAACCTCATTGCCGAAATGATTGAGCCATACAAAGGCATCATCTATGACCCCGCTTGTGGCTCTGGTGGTATGTTTGTCTAGTCGATTAAGTTTATTGAAAACCACCACGGTAACAAAAAAGAAATCTCTATCTACGGACAGGAATATACCAATACCACCTACAAACTGGCAAAAATGAACCTTGCCATCAGAGGAATTTCGGGCAACTTGGGTGAAAAAGCAGCCGATACTTTTGCCGACGACCAACACAAAGACCTCAAAGCCGATTACATCATGGCAAACCCTCCCTTTAACCAAAAAGATTGGCGTGCCGAAAACGAACTAAAAGACGATCCACGCTGGCGAGGATATGACGTGCCACCCAAAAGCAACGCCAATTACGGATGGATTCTCAACATGGTTGCTAAACTCTCCGACAACGGTGTGGCTGGTTTTATCCTGGCAAACGGTGCTTTGAGTGGTGGCGGTGAAGAATATAAAATACGCAAAACATTAATTGAAAATAACTTGGTGGAAGCCATTGTAGTATTGCCCCAAGATATGTTTTATACTACCAATATCAGCGTAACGCTTTGGATATTGAACAAAAATAAAAAAGCTCACAGTAGAAGTATCGGTGACCAACAACGCCATTACCGCAACCGTGAAACTGAGATCCTATTTATGGACTTACGCCAAATTGGCGAACCCTTTGAAAAGAAATTTATTCAATTTAGCGAGCAACAAATCAGCAATATTGGTAAAACCTACCATACTTGGCAACAGGAAATGAAAGGTTACGAAAATATCCCCGAGTATTGCTACTCAGCTTCGTTTGAAGAAATTGCCAAAAAAGACTTTTCACTCGTTCCCAGCAAATACATCGAGTTTGTAAACCGAGATGAAAATATTGATTTTGACGAGAAAATGACCACTTTGCAAAGTGAATTTGCAGATTTACTGAAAGCTCAAGAAAAATCAAAAAGCGATTTACTGGATGTTTTTAAAGAGTTGGGATTTGAAATTAAAGTGTAAACTTCAGATCTCAAATAATAGATGATTCCGTAATGCTTATATAAAAACTTAAAATGACCGATAAATTAGCCTTGATTTCACCGAATGAAATCGAAAATCAAATTTTTACGCTTCGAAACGTTCAAATTATGATAGATTCGCATTTAGCCGAGATGTATGGGATTGAAACAAAAGTATTGAATCAAGCGGTAAAACGAAATATTGACCGATTCCCTCCCTCTTTTAGGTTTCAATTAACTGAAGATGAATTTGCTCATTGTGCAAGGTTACAAAATATGACCTTGAATGACCATGTAAATTTGAGGTCACAATTTGTGACCTCAAGTTTACATGGAGGAAGAAGATTTCTCCCCTACGCCTTTACAGAACAAGGTGTGGCTATGCTCTCTGCCGTACTCAGGAGCGAAACTGCAGTACAAGTGAGTATCCAAATTATGAACGCCTTCGTAGGAATGAGAAAATTGCTCATTAATAATGCTGGTTTACTCCAAAGAATTGAAAGCGTAGAAAATAAATTGACGTTAAATGATGCTAATTTTGAACGCATCTTCACCGCCTTAGAAAGTAATAATATCACCCCAAAACAAGATATTTTCTTTAATGGACAAATCTATGAAGCATACAGTTTTGTCATAAAACTGATTGAAAAAGCACAAAAAAGTATAGTGCTGATTGATAATTATGTGGATATTAACGTATTGGATATGCTGGCTAAAAAACAAAATAAGGTAGCCATTACCATTGTTACGCAGCCTTCAACACCACTGAAACCAATTGATATTAGCAAGTTTAATCAACAATATCCAACGATATTACTGAATCATACCAAAGATTTTCATGATAGATTTTTAGTAATTGATAACCAAGAATTATATCATATTGGAGCTTCACTCAAAGACCTTGGTAAAAAATGTTTTGCTTTTTCACTGATTGAAGAAAAACAACTTTTGAGTAACTTATTGAATAAATTATGAAAGCAAATTATAAAAAAATAGGAGAACAAATTCAGCTTGTGGATGAACGAAATAAAGGTTTGCGAGTAAAACAACTTTTGGGTCTAAGTATTTCAAAACAGTTTATCCCTTCTGTTGCCAATATTATCGGAACGGATATGGAGGGGTATAAAATTATCCGTAAAAATCAATTTGCTTGTAGTACCATGCAAGTAAGACGAGATAAAAAAATGCCCGTTGCTTTATTACAGCAAGTTGATGAAGCCATTATTTCACAAGCCTATCCAGTTTTTGAAGTAAAAGACAAGAATGAACTTTTACCAGAATATTTAATGATGTGGTTTACTCGCTCTGAATTTGACCGTGAGGCTTGTTTTCATGCCGTTGGAGGCGTTAGAGGAAGTTTAGAATGGGAAGATTTTTGCAATATGAAACTCCCAATCCCATCCATCATCAAACAAAAAGAAATTGTAAAAGAATACAACGTTATCCAAAACCGAATTACCCTCAATCAACAACTCATAAAAAAGTTGGAAGAAACTGCCCAAGCTATTTATAAACAATGGTTTATAGACTTTGAATTTCCTGACGAAAACGGAAAATCTTATAAAAGTAGTGGTGGGGAAATGGTGGAAAGTGAATTGGGGGAGATTCCTTTGGGGTGGGAAGTTAAGAGCTTGTTTGAGTTGATAAATTATAAAAAAGGATTTGCCTTTAAATCAGAAAACTATAAATCAAGTGGAGTGCCAGTATTCAGAGTTTCCGATTTTACAGATAAATCTATTGACGTTACTAATTGCTACTATTTAGATGAATTCATGGCTATTGAGTTAGAACAATATGCCTTGAACACAAATGATATAATTATGACTACTGTTGGTTCTTGGCCAGATAATCCTGCATCTATCGTTGGTAAAGTTATCATTGTACCTGAACTTGCAAACGATGGATTGCTAAATCAAAATTCAGTTAGATTAAGAGCGAAGGACATTGCTAAACAACTTTTCATTTATTACCGATTAATTAGCAAAGATTATTCAGAATTTGTTATTTCAGGTGCACAAGGAAGTGCTAATCAGGCAAGTGTAACATTAGAATATATTTTTAGTTTTAAAATAGTTGTTCCAAATAATGTAGATAAATTACTTTTGGCTCTAAACAAAATGAATGAAAATGTTTTGAAAACTAATACTGAGAATCATTTTTTAGTAAAACTAAAACACCTACTACTTTCCAAACTCGCCACGATAGAAAATTAATGAAATGGAAATTAATGATTAAACTAAATAGAAGGGTAATTAATGTAATCTCAATAATTAGGGATGACGAGTATTGTTATTATCCGTAGGATAATAACAGTTAACAATAAATAATTGTAAAAAGTTGCCTAAGTAGTACCTTATCGTTTTCCAATAAATAAAAAGTCCAGTTTTTTTTATAATAAACTGGACAAAATAGTATATTTGTATCAGAAATAATACAATGAAAACATCTGATAACATAGCATTTACCATAGATAGACTACCCAAAGGCTACGTATTCACCTACGTTGATTTTACTACCGAGGTGAATAAAAAGGAAGCAATTATCAAAGCCTTAAATCGAATGACGGCATCGGGTAAAATAAGCAAGCTATCCAAAGGCAAATATTATAAACCCGAAAATACTCCTTTTGGTAAACTTCAACCCAATCAAGCACAAATAGTAAAAGACCTTTTGGAAGACAACGGTAAAGTAATTGGGTATCTTACGGGGTATAGCATTTACAACCAACTGGGTTTAACTACCCAAGTGAGTAATACCATACAAATCGGAAAAAACGAGATTCGCCCCAACTTCAAACGAGAACGATATTCAATTGCATTCATCAAACAGAAAAATACCATTACCAAAGATAGCGTACCATTACTTCAAATATTAGATGCCATTCGCTATATCAGAAAAATACCAGATGCCACCGTTGAGTCTTCGTGCAAACGTTTTTTAGCCATCTTAAAAACCCTCTCAGAAAAGGATATTACGTCATTAATTCGATTAGCCACAAAATATCCACCCGCTACCAGAGCTTTATTGGGTGCATTATTAGACCAATTACAACAAACCAGTTTATCCATTCCTCTTTTAAAAACATTGAACCCCATCACTAAATATAAGCTATCAGGGGCAACAAAAGCATTATCCACTACCGAAAAATGGAATATAATATGAAACTACACGAAAATAAAACGCTATTTAGGCAAGCCGTACAATTCACTGCCGACCAACTAAAAATTGCCTCCATTTATGTAGAGAAAGATTACTGGGTTACTTATGCACTTCATACTATTTTCCATAACAACATAGGCAATGATACCGTATTTAAGGGCGGTACTGCTCTATCAAAATGTTATAAGATGATAGACCGATTTTCGGAAGATATTGATTTGGTAGTGCTACGCAGAGAGGGAGAAACAGATAGTAAACTCAGAACGAAACTCAAAACTATCAGTCAAGTGATTGGTGAGGTATTACCCGAAGTTGAGATTGAAGGAATTACCCACAAAATGGGTATGAACCGTAAAACTGCCCATACCTACGAAAAGATGTTTTCAGGTAATTACGGACAAGTAAGAGATGTAATTATTCTGGAATCAACGAGGCTTGGCTATCATGAACCATTTACTAACCGAATGGTGCAGTCGTTTGTAGGGCAAATGATGCTTACGAATGGTCAAGTGAACATAGCGGAAGCCAATGGTTTGATGGCATTTGAAGTACGAGTACTCGAACCAACCCGAACACTCTGCGAAAAAATCATGAGTTTAGTACGGTTTTCTTACGGTGAAAATCCAATGGAAGATTTGGGAAAGAAAATTCGACACACCTACGACTTACATCAATTATTACAACAAGCCGAGTTTTCGGAATTTCTACATTCAACCGATTTTGATGAAATGTTGCTGAAAGTAGCGAACGATGATGTAATGAGTTTTAAAAATAATAATAAATGGTTAATGAATCATCCCTCAGAAGCACTTTTTTTCCGAGATTTAGAAAATGTATGGAAAGAGTTAGTTGCCGTTTATAAGGGAGATTTTAGAAATTTAGTTTATGGTGACTTGCCAAACCCAGATGCAATATTGGCAACCTTAACCAAGATAAAGAAAAGACTGCAAAATATCACATGGACCATAAAAATTGAAACGAACCTATGAAATTCACCGAAGCACAATTAGAAAAGACCTTTACAGAAATATTAGGAGATGAAAATTACCGTCATCAATTGGGCAATACCATCGTCAGAACCAACGAAGAAGTATTGATTGTGGAAGATTTGCTAAATTATTTACTGACCAAATACCAAAGCAAAAACCTCACCATCACCGAAGCAAAATCTATTGTACTTCAACTCAAAACCCTACCCGCCAGCGATTTATACGAAAGTAACAAAACCATTATGCAATGGCTCAGCGACGGCTTTATTCTCAAACGAGAAGACCGCAATCAAAAAGATATACTCATTGAACTAATTGATTATAAAGGCTTAGAAGCACAATTAATCAGCAATGACTTAGACGAAATTTCCGTTTCAGAACCAACTGTTAGGTATCAAACCGATGGCAATATTTACAAATTCGTCACCCAATTAGAAATCATTGGCACCGAAAAACGCATCCCCGATGGCATCATCTACATCAACGGTTTGCCCATAGTAGTCTTTGAATTTAAGAGTACCATCCGAGAAGAAGCCACCATCTTCACCGCCTTTGAACAACTCACAAAGCGTTACCGCCGAGACATTCCCGAACTCTTCAAATACAACGCTTTCTGTGTCATCAGCGATGGCGTAAACAACAAAGCAGGTTCATTCTTTGCTCCCTACGAATTCTTCTATGCCTGGCGTAGAATCTCAGGATTAGCAAAAGACGTGGACGGCATCAACAGTATGTTTACGCTCGTCCAAGGAATGTTAAACCAAAACCACTTGCGGGATATAATCCGCAACTTTATTTACATACCCGACACCTCCAAAAAGAACGAGAAAATTGTGTGTCGCTATCCGCAATATTATGCGGCAAAACGCCTATTCGATAACATCAAATTAGCCCAAAAACCCCAAGGAGATGGCAAAGGTGGTACCTATTTCGGAGCAACAGGCTGTGGAAAAAGCTATACCATGCTCTATTTGGCAAGATTGTTAATGAAAAGCGAACACTTTGAAAGCCCAACCATCGTCATGATTACCGACCGCACCGACTTGGACGATCAACTATCTGGACAATTCACAAACGCCAAAAGATTTATTGGCGACAACAACATCATGAGTGTTGAAAGTAGAGAACATTTGCGTGAATTAATTCAAGGTCGCCAGAGCGGAGGTGTATTCCTAACCACCATCCACAAGTTTACCGAAGACACCCAACTACTTAGCGGCAGAACCAACATCATTTGTATTTCTGATGAAGCCCACCGTAGTCAGGTAAATCTCGACCAAAAAATAAAAGTGAATTCCGAAAAAGGCACTGTCACAAAAACCTACGGATTTGCCAAATACCTGCACGATTCTTTGCCCAATGCCACTTTCGTAGGCTTCACAGGCACACCTATTGATGCCACCTTGGATGTATTCGGAAAAGTAGTAGATGCCTACACCATGACCGAATCCGTTAACGATGAAATCACCGTCAGAATCGTCTATAAAGGCAGAGCCGCCAAAATAGCACTCAATAACAGCGAATTAGAAAAGATTGAAAAATACTACCAAGAAGTAGCCGAATCAGGAGCCAATGAATACCAAATAGAACAAAGCAAAGAAGAATCAACAAAAATGAATGCCATCTTAGGCGACCCAAAACGCCTAAAAGCAGTCGCCGAAGACTTTTTGAAACATTACGAAAATAGAATTTCCGAAGGAGCAACCGTAAAAGGCAAAGCCATATTTGTGTGTAGCAGTCGAGAAATTGCCTATAATCTCTATAAAAATGTGATAGAATTACGGCCCGAATGGACAGAAATAAAAGTAGCCGCTGATCACGTTGAAATTTCGGAAGAAGAGCAAAAGAAAATTAAGCCCATCGAGAGAATCAAAATGATTATGACCAGGGGCAAAGATGACGATGCAATACTTTACAAACTATTAGGCACCAAAGAACATCGTAAAACATTAGATGCAGAATTCAAAAATGAAAAATCAAACTTTAAAATCGCTATCGTAGTAGATATGTGGCTCACAGGCTTTGACGTGCCTTTCTTGGACAGTATTTACATTGATAAGCCAATTACCCAACACAACTTAATTCAAACCATTTCAAGGGTAAACCGCAAGTACGAAGGCAAAAATAAAGGCTTGGTAATAGATTATATCGGCATCAAAACCCAAATGAATTTAGCACTGAAAAAGTACAGCGAAGGCGATAAAGATAACTTTGAAGACATTGCCGAATCACTCATTATTGTCAGAAATCATATAGATTTACTGGCAAGATTGTTCCATACATTCGACAGCTCTAAATATTTTAATGGCACAAACACTCAACAATTAAATACGCTGAATTTAGCTTCTGAATATACCCAACAAACCAAAAGTCTTGAAACTCGTTTCATGGGTCTAGTAAAACGATTAAAAGCCGCTTATGATATTTGTGCGGGTAGTGAACAACTAAAACCAATGGAAAGAGATACTATCCATTTTTATTTAGCCGTTCGTTCCATCGTGTTCAAACTCACCAAAGGTAATGCACCCGACACCGCCCAAATGAACGCTAAAGTGCAAGAAATGATTAAAAAAGCCTTGCAAAGTGATGGCGTACAAGAAATTTTTAAACTCGGAGAAGAACAGGAAACCGAACAAGACATCTTTGACCAAGATTACTTAGCTAAAATTGATAAAATAAAGTTGCCAAATACCAAAATAAAATTGCTCCAGCAGCTACTCGCAAAGGTCATTGGAGAAATGAGAAAAGTCAATAAATCAAAGGGCATTAACTTTACTAAAAAAATGCAAAACTTAGTAGAACGCTACAACGAACGTGACCAAAACGACATCCTACAAAGCGAAGTCCTTGAAGATATGGCGGAGCAAATCACCAATTTAATTTTGGAAGTTCGTCAAGAATTTTCAGCGGGAGACATTCTGGGAATTGACTTTGAAGAAAAAGCATTCTACGATATTCTGAGTGAATTATGTGCAAAATACGACTTCAATTATCCAGAAGATAAATTAATTAAACTGGCAAAAGCCGTAAAAAATTTAGTAGAAAGTCAAGCTAAATTCCCAGATTGGAATAAACGAGACGACATCAAATCGGCCCTAAAAGTCGGCATAATTTTACTACTCGACGAATTCGGATATCCACCCGTAGAAAGAGACGAAGTGTACGTAGAAATTTTTGAACAAGCAGAAAACTTTAAAAAGAATAATAATTAGTTCCCGCTTTAACTACACTTTTGAAAATAGTTTATGTTTCTCGCTCACCCCGATTTGCAATCGGGGTGGTCTGGTTTAGCGACTGTGTCGCAGTTCACAAAAATCTCGCTCACCCCGATTTGCAACCTCCAACAAAAGAGAGGTTTTCTTTTGCCTAATTACCTCACATCAAATGATTTCTCAGCATCAACCGTACACTGACTTATCACAACAGCAACCGCAGAAGCAATAGCCAAATACCCAGCAATCGAAATAACCACCGCAGGAAGAGTAACACCACCCGTTAAAATTGCGGTGGCAAAACCACCCAGAATTAAACCAATATTACGTAGTTTCTTGAAAAACGGCGGACATGGAGCAACAATTCTTTCGGCAATATTCATGTCATTTGGACTTGAAGTATTCATAATTAACAATGATTTAAGATTAAAATAAGGATTATAAAATTCAATATCGTGCCTTATCTAACAAAGCCTTGGAACTTGTCAAGTCAGATTTACGCTGCCGTAATTCAGCTACTTGTTTAGTATTTTCTTGTATAAGTGTTGCCCGAAGGGACACAATGTTTCGCAGTTCATCCGATTGCCTTTGATATCTATTAATTAAGCTAAAAGACCTATCATTAAAGGATTTAACACTTTCTAAATTGTGATTCATAATGGCGACTTCATCACTCAATTTCTTAGAAACCGTTCGATGTTCAATCAATACCGAAACAAAACCAGTCACACAAGTATCACAAACGCCATTCTGTGTACTTTCAATCCGTTTGTAGTCAGCAATTAACCGACTAAGCGAATCAACACGTGATACAGCATTTTCAACGTCAGAAAAACTAATCTGTGAAGTATCTAA
>JACMRQ010000163.1 GCA_014376355.1 Arcicella sp.
CCTATTAACGAAAACTTGCTGTATGGGAAAATAATGGAGTTAGTAAAAAAGAAACCATAATTGGGGAGTCACTTAGATGTGGGGTAAACTTCGAGTGGATCAAAAAGTGTACTAACATTTGACACACACTTTTTGATGAACCCATAAATGCTTACAAAGAATAGAGGAATATTCGAGACATTATGAAGGCATTTTCAATTCCTACGACTACAACAGTATATAAAATTTTAACTGATAACAATGTTACTTTTCAAATATATAAGAAGCCGACTCTTTAAGTATCAACTAATTGAAAAACGGCCACCGCTGTGATTGAAAATCGTATATTCTCGGCAAATTGTTATGAAAACTCATTATGACTTAATTAATGGTCAAGATAAGTCATTAGTAAAGAGCCAAATTGTCTCAAATGTGAGGCAAACTTCCCAAGAGATGGATATAGTTTAGTTTTAAAATGTTTTCTTAACAAAAAAGCCGCTATTTAATTATTATCTCTGCTAATAAACAGTTTATTCGCCTAAAATTAATAAATAAGGTTAAAATACTCATCGCATTTTCAACATTAAAGCGTAATATTTTATTATTTTTTGTTCTTTGAGATTTATGAAGAATTAATTTATTTTATCGAATTCAAAATCCTTGAATACGAATAATATGCGAAGTGCCGCCAAGTGAACCCAGAGAAAATTGGAAACGGGACGAAATAACCATAAAGGTTAAACAAGTTTGATCAGTCCATTTAACCTTTTTAAGATTAAGCTAATAATCACAGTTTTCTGTTGATAAATGGACGGCACTTCGTATAAAATAATGTCATAAACGATTACACTTTCTTCACTTTCCAAGGTTTTACGGACTTTTCGCACTTCAACATCCGTTCCGTTGGCAATAAACATGAATTTTCCCGCTTTGATTTCATTTTCATATTCCACGATACTATCTTGGGTATGCCAATATCCGCCTAACTATTAAACTTTCCTGTTTCATTAGATTTGGTTATTATTTATTTTCTTTAATTAATTTAGCTTTTGCTTCCAACATTAACGCTTTTTCTTTTTTATTAATGGGCGGGAAAGCAGGTTTCATGGATTTTAATTTTTCTAAAATAATTTTCCCAATAAGCTTATGGGCATATTGTTTATCATCGGCAGGAATTATGTACCAAGGTGCGGTTTTTGTACTGGTATGGTTCAACGCATCTTCATACGCCGAATTATACTCATTCCAAAATTCTCTTTCAGTAATATCATCAATTGAAAATTTCCAATGTTTTTCCTTTTGTTCAATTCTTTCTAAAAACCTTTTTGCTTGTTCTTTTTTGGATAAATGAAGGAAAAACTTTAAAATTGAAATTCCATTTTCAACGTTTTCTTTTTCGAAAGAATTGATTTGTTCATACCGTTTTTTCCAAAATTCATCATCAATTTTATCCTTAGAATCTACATCGGGTAACCTTTCCGCCAAAACAATTTCAGGGTGAACTTTGGCAATCAGCACACTTTCATAATGCGAACGATTGAAGATGGTTATCCGTCCGTGTTCGGGTAAATACTGAACGTATCGCCACAGATAATCATGCTCCATTTCCAAAGTAGAAGGATGTTTAAAGCTATGTACTAAAATGCCCTGTGGATTCACTCCACGCATAATATGCTTGATTGTACTGTCCTTCCCAGCACTATCCATACCCTGAAAAATGATTAATAACGACTGACGATTCTCGGCATAAAGTTTATTTTGAAGATTTGATATTTTAATAATATCATTTTCCAAATAGGCTATAAGTTTGTTCTTATCCGATTTTTTAATGTCAGAATAAGTATTAAATTCAGAAAGTTTAATTTTTTTCTTAGGTTTTACTCGATATTTATTCCAATCCATTTTTTTGATAAAATAAAAATTATAAACTCAAACAAGCCTCAGTGCACTCTTGACAGGCATCCGCACATTCTTGACAATGTTTATTATCGTGTTTTTTGCATTCCTCGGCACATTCCTCACAGAAATCCGCACATAATTTAGTAATTGCTTTTGTGTGTTTGTTACCCAAACTCAATAGCTGTGCCGTGGCGTAGCAAATTGCGGCACACTCCATATCATGTTGAATACATTTTGCCATCATTCTGATATTGGATTCTTCTAAGCAAGAAACCGCACAATGATTGCAGAGTGCTGCACATTTAAGGCAAGCTTCAATAATTTTTTTGTTATCGTGATAACCCATTTTATTTTTTGTTTTAGTGAAAATAAGGTTTATGTTTTCGCATGGTTCCAAAGTAAGGAGTACTTTTTCATTTGACAAATCTGGCGGCGTGTAAGTACTTTATATCTGGTTACAACTATAAAGAAAGTGTGAGTTTCACCACGACTTCTTTTATTTGTAACCCAATTCAATTAGAGGGGACACGTATTCAAATCTTATACCATTATAAAAGTAAAAAATTACCACCAACGAGTTGGTAAAAAGAGTGAGCAAACCAATCATATTGAACGATATTGGGCAACCCTTTGAGCAGAAATAACAGGGTGTGTTATAAAATCTTCTCTCCCAAAAACTAAAGTACCATTATTTTGATCTGGTAACTAAGTCGTCTATCGTTGACTACAATCAAAATTGCTCATCAACACTTTTTAGTAACTATTAAATAATACTTATTTCTCAGGAATGCAGTTTGGTACCTTTTTACCATCCTTAGTTTTCATTCCTTTTTTTATGTAGCCATCCCAACACGGATCACTTGATTGCTTATCAGACAATTTTTGAGTATTTTCTTTTTTAGTCGCCATAACCATTACGTTTAAAATTTTTATATTAGAAATTCAGTTTGGTAGCACTATTTTTTAACCTGATAAAACGGGGTACAGACTCGAATACCATTTCGTTGGTCATAGCTAGAAGGTTGGAAAACTGCTATGTCTCTGATGCCGTTGTGCCAAC
>JACMRQ010000164.1 GCA_014376355.1 Arcicella sp.
AACAAAATTAAACTTTTGTAACGAAACATTACCTTAGAGTTTCTATTTTTGCAATAAGATTTAATAAAACCACCAAATGGCACAACGTACTCTTGCTGAAAATGTGGCTTCGATGTTGCTCGAAGTCAAAGCCGTTAGGCTAAATCCTGATCGACCTTTTAAATGGGCATCAGGTTGGAATTCTCCAATTTATTGTGATAATCGCATTACGCTTTCATATCCAAAAGTTCGGTCTGCTATAAAAAATGGGCTTTCATCTGCCGTACAGGCATATTTTGCTGATGTTGATATCATTGCGGGTGTTGCCACTGCGGGAATTGCCCAAGGTGCTTTAGTAGCGGATTGGTTAGAATTACCCTTCTGTTATGTCCGTCCCGAACCTAAAAAACATGGTATGGGTAATCAAATTGAAGGGTATATCAAGGCAGGGCAAAAAGTGGTTTTAGTGGAAGATTTAGTTTCCACGGGCGGAAGCTCTTTGAAAGCCGTTGATGCGTTGCGTGAAGCAGGAGCAAATGTGCTGGGAATGGTATCAATTTTTACTTACGGATTTGAAATTGCTAAAAGTAATTTTGCCGAAAAAAATTTAAAATTTTATTCATTAAGTGATTATGATACTTTGATTGGCGAAGCTGTTAAACAAAAATATGTTTCTGAAAGTCAATTAATTACGCTTCATGAATGGCGGAATAATCCTGCTGAATGGGCTGTGTAATGTACTTCAAAATGAAAGATTGACCTCATAGTCTAACTATATTTATGAATAATCATTTCGGTCAAGGCTTAGATTAAAGTTAAGAAAGGACTTGTATGCTATGAAGGCAGACAAGTCCTTTCTTATTTACCAGAATATTTACGTTATTTACTCTTCAAATCTTAAAATAATTACCATGAAAAAAACAATATTCTTTTTATTAATGACTGTTTTTTCTTCAAATCTTTTTGCTCAAACGATGGGGAAAGTCTCGGAAGGTAAAATAATTAAAAGTGCCATTTTGAATAAAGATGTACGATATACTATTTATTTGCCAGCGGGTTATGAAACTTCTGAGCGGAACTATCCTGTCGTTTATCTTTTGCATGGATACTCGGATGATGACACGGGTTGGTTGTAATTTGGTGAAATTAATCGTTATGCCGATAAGGCAATTGCCGATGGAACAATTCCACCAATGATTATTGTGATGCCCGACGGAGGCGTGAGTTGGTACATGAATTCTTACGATGGAAAAGAAAAATACGAAGATTTTTTCATGAAAGAATTTATGCCAAATATTGAAAAAATGTATAAAATAAAGGCTCAAAAGAAATATAGGGGCATTGCGGGGCTTTCGATGGGAGGTTTTGGCTCATTGAATTATGCTTTAAAATACCCAGAATTATTTGCCGCTGTTGCTCCTTTGAGTGCTGCCATTTGGGATGATAATGCCATAGAAACTACGCCCACAGCAAATTGGGACAGAACGCTGGGACAACTTTTTGGTAAAGAGCTGAAAGGAAAAGAACGACTTTCAACCGCTTGGTATGATAATTCTGCTCTGAAAATGGTAGAAACAAAATCGGCAGATGACTTGAAAAAAGTGAAATATTGGATTGATTGTGGTGATGATGATTTCTTGACGAAAGGAAATTGTTTATTGCATATTGCAATGACAGAAAAGAAAATTCCGCACGAATTTCGTGTGCGTGATGGCGGACATACGTGGGATTATTGGCGAACGGGAATTATTCCAGCTTTGGAATTTATTGGTAAAAGTTTTCATCAGTAATTTTTGCAGTTTTTTGGGTTGAGAATTAGAGGTTAGCTATTGAATAAAATTCGGGCTAACCTCTAATTTTAAACCTCTAAAATCTAATTTCCCATCCTATATTTTTTCCCGACTAATGACTTAATATGTCCTTGAAATTCAAGATTTAAGAGCAATGAAGACAATTTTGCCATACTAATTTGGGATTGCCAAGCCATATCATCAATATGCATTTCTTGATTTTTGTGTAGCAATGCCATTACTGAACTTTCTTCTTCCGTGAAATCTAAAAAATCTATTTCAGTCATTTGATTTTTATTTTTTTCATGTCCTGCCATATCCCAATTCAAGGTTTCAATAACATCTTTAATGTTCGTATAAATATGGGCTTTATTCTCTTTTATGAGTTTATTACAACCTTCCGAAAAAGACTTTCCAATCTGTCCTGGGACTGCAAAAACGTCTCTATGGTAATTATTTGCATATTCTGCAGTGATTAACGCCCCTCCTTTTACGGCTGCTTCCACCACAATTGTTACGTCAGCCATACCCGCAATGATTCGGTTTCTCTGGGGGAAAAATCGAGGGTCAGGTTGAGTTCCGAAAGTTTGTTCCGTCAAAATTCCACCCATTTCTTGTATCTGAATCGACGTATTTTTGTGTTGATACGGATAAATTAAGTCTATTCCACTTGCCATTACGCCAATAGTTGGTACATTATTTTTCAAGCAAGATTTATGAGCAATAATATCAATTCCATAAGCCAAGCCACTAACAATCAATGGATTATACGAAGATAATTCTTGAATAATGTGCTCAGTAGTATATTTTCCGTATTCTGTTGATTGTCGAGTTCCCACAATGGCAACCGTTTTTTGAAAATTCAAATCAGCCTTGCCTTTGTAATACAAAAGTACGGGTGAATCATATAATTGTTTTAACCGATTTGGGTAATTTTTATCAGTGTAAAATAATAGTTCAACTTCCTGTTTATCAGCCTCTTGAATAATTTTCCATGCTTTTTCCAATACAAATTTATTTTGCATATTTTGGGCAATTACTTGACCAATGTTCGGAATTTTGAGGAGTTTAGGAATTGGAGTTTTGAAGGCTTGTTCCGCAGAACCACAATAACTAATTAACTGACGAACAAGCACATCGCCGATTTTTGGAATAAGTGTTAAAGCAATTTGGTAGAGTTTATCGTTTGTAGCTGGCATTGAAATATGGTTAATTTTTACCAAAAATAGAGTTCCTTTTTCACTAAAACAAATAATGAATTATGCTTAAACAAAAGTGCTTTTCTGAAAAATTTACCTAAAAATATTAAAAGAAACACTGCAATACATTTTAATAATGGGCGATTAAAATAGTTTTCAAACCCCTTGTTGCAACAAAACGATGTCTTCAAATTCATCTGAAAGTTTATGGCTTAATCGCTCAAAAATTTTAAAATATTTCATGTAGGTTTGATGATTTTGATTTTCTGGATGATACGTTTCAATGGATTTTACGGTGGAAGCAGCTTCTTCTAAATTACTATAAATACCCAATTTTGTGAGTGCCAACAAAGCTGTACCCATCGCCACACTATCCTGATTATCATTTATATGAATCGTTTTCCCGAACATATTTGTTAAAATTTGCGTCCATAAAGGCAGTGAAGCATAGGCTCCATTAATGTAAATATCTTCAAAATTTCTGTGGGTTTCCAATATTTTACCAATGCTATAAATCTCAAACAAAATACCTTCAAGCGTTGCACGAACAAAGTGTTTTTGTTCATGATTGATATTTATCCCAAAATATAATCCTCGTGCATTAGCATTCCAAAGTGGTGCTCTTTCTCCTAATAAATAGGGCAAAAATAACAAACCATCTGCCCCTGCTTTCACTTGAGACGCTTCTTTGAATAAATCATTCAGAACATCTTCAAAATCTAAACCTTCAGAAAAACTGCCAAATTGCCGAGCAAACCATTCAAAAACTACTCCTCCATTATTGGTTGGTCCACCCGAAATATAGAGTCCTTCCGTTAGTAAATAATTAAAAAAACGTTGTTTTTCATCCCGCAAAACTTGTTTTCCTGCCACCCGAACCGCTCCACTGGAGCCGACGGTAATTATGGCTTTGCCTTCACCAACAATTCCAGCCCCAAGCGTGGCTAAACAACCATCACTCGAACCAATAATTAGTTTGGTTTTTGGCGACAATCCCAAGGTTACACAATATTCTTTTTTCAGTAGTAAAGCATCATTAAAAACTGATACAGGTTCTGAAAGATGGTCGGTTGTGATACCCGCAAAATCAAGTGATTCTTGATGCCATTTTAGTTTATGAATATCAAAAAGTCCTGTGGAAGAAGCAATGCTGTGGTCAATTACGTATTCACCCGTTAATTGTTTGATTACATATTCTTTTACTGAAATAAATTTATATGTTTGTGCAAAACGTTCCTGATCGTGATTTTTGAACCATTTAATTTTTATTAAAGGTGACATAGGATGAATAGGAGTTCCTGTAGTATGAAAAATACTTGCGTGTTGAGGCATTTTTTTCAACATTTCTGCCTCTTTTACTCCTCGATTATCCGCCCAAATAATGGCATTACCAAGCGGAGTTCCGTTTTTATCTACTGGCAAAATACTGTGCATTGAAGAACTAAAACAGATGGCTTTTACTCTATATTTTTTTGAATGAATATACTCATTCAATAGGTTTTTTAGGATAGATAAAGTTGTAATAAAAATCTGTTCTGGGTCTTGTTCACTATAATCGGGTTGTGGATGAAAGGTTGGATACGAACCTTTTTTTGAGCAAATTACCTTCCCATTCATGTCGAATGCGTGAATTTTAACGGCTGAAGTATTTATGTCGATGGTAAGAAGGCAATCCATATTTTTTGAATTAAAAATTTTGCGTTTTGAATGATAAGTTCTTAATTTTGAGATATTTACTATAGTTCTTAACTCATAATTATTCTTTTTTTCTAAACTCTCGTGGCGTATATCCTGTCATTTTTTTAAAAGTTGAGGAAAAATGTTGCGATGAATAAAATCCTGTTTCCAAAGCAATATCAGTTAAACTTAAATCCTCACGATTTAATAATTTAATGGCTTCGGAAATTCTGATATTTATGAGATAATTCAGCGGAGAAAATCCTGAAAATGCTTTTACTTTCTCTGTAAATGCAGTCGTTCCTAAACCTACTAAACCCGCCATTTCTTCCACCGTCCAAGGGTCTGAAAGATTTTCACGCAAGGTTTTTTCTAATTTTAAAAAAGTTTGTGGAAAGTCCCTTCTAAGATTATCCTGCTTGCTTAAATGCCTTATTGCTGTAATTAAAAGCTCGTCAATTAAATGATTAATTCGAGTTCGATAGCCTATTTCTTGGGCAAAAATTTCCATTTCAAGATTCTGAAAAATTTGTTGACATGGTTTTAAGCGGTTTAATATCGGCTTTTTATTGAAAGATAATATTTTCCCAATCACTCGTTGGTCAGCTTCAGAAATCCCACTCCAATCACCCAAAATTAATTCTCCGTTTGGTTCAAATACTTTTGGTCTAATCGTTATCCACATGAAAGAGCCAATATCAAAAAAACCTTTACTTCCACCGATATTCTGCCAAGGGCAGGTTATTGAAGTATCATTTGGATACAGTAAGTACTGTTGTCCGTCAATATTCCAGTCAAATTTTCCTTCTGTTATAAAACAAATCCGAATGCCTTCACTGGGTTTTATTTCTTGAGAATGAAGTTGAATATTTTGTGTTTTATAATTTGCAAATTCGATAATGTAGGGAAAAAAAGATAACTCTTTAGACTTTCCTTGATACAGTATAAATGGATTCATTTGGTTCTGTAATAATGTAAAGTAAAATTAGGTCAATTATTTATAAAAATATTACAAAATTCACCGCCGTAAAAAAATGAAAGTTTTTCTTTAAAAAATGATGAAACTTTGTGTCGTTAAATTATTTAAAATATATCAGATTTCACAATCAACTCAATTAATTTAAACAACTTCAAAATATGAAAAGAATTAGACTAAATGGTCTTTATATAGTTCAAAACCTATCCAGTATTGTATTGGCGATAGGTTTTATGCTGTATGCGGGCGTGTCCTTTTCGCAGGATTTATCCGTAAAAGGTATGGTTTCCGACAAAACGAATAGTGGCGTTGCGGGCGTATCAGTGAAAATAAAAGGAACTAATCAAGGGACTACGACTGATAATGGAGGAAATTACAAAATTTCAGTTGGACAAAATTCCATACTGGTTTTTAGTTCGGTTGGTTTTATTTCACAAGAAATTAAGGTTGGAAATAGAAATGTCATAAATGTGACCTTAAATGAAGAAACTCAGAATTTAGATGAAATTGTTGTAACGGCTTTAGGTATTAAAAAGGATGCAAAAAAGTTGGGATATTCCGTTTCTACCATTACTCGTGAGGCATTAACCGAAAACCGTACGCCCAATTTTATGAATGCTTTGCAAGGACAAATTGCGGGCGTAAATATTTCACCTTTAGGAACGGGTCCTGCGGGAACTTCTAAAATCAGAATTAGGGGACAAAGTTCAATTTCTGGACAAAATAGTCCTTTAATCGTTGTGAATGGTATTCCGATTGATAATACAAATTTCGGAACAAATCCAGGAAATGCAGCGGCGGATAATTCAATTGGTGTACGGGGCGGAGGAAATACTTCTGATGGTGGTGATGGACTTTCGAGTATAAACCCCGATGATATTGAAAGTATGACCGTTTTGAAAGGAGCAACGGCAGCCGCACTTTACGGCTCACGGGCAAAAGACGGGGTAATTATGATAACGACTAAAACCAAAGGAGACTCAAAAGGAATTGGCGTATCATTTAACTCAAATTTCACGAATGATACACCTTTGGATTTTACAGATTTTCAGTATTTATACGGTCAAGGAGAAAATGGAATTCGCCCAACAGCTGCCAATCCAACTTCTGGACAATGGTCTTTTGGAGAAAAATTTCAATCAGGAATGACTCAAGTGCTTTTTGATGGCGTAACAGTTCCTTACGAACCCGTTTATAACAGAATTAGCAAGTTTTTTAGAAACGGAACCAACTTTACTAACACCGTTTCTATTTCTTCAACTACTGAAAAAGGTGGACTTACGCTCTCATTTGCCAACATGGATAATAAAGGGATTGTGCCAAATAACTCTTTCAATCGGAAGACAATAAATTTGGGTTACGCTTATGATATTTCTAAAAAATTAAGCATCGCAGGAAGTGTTAATTATTCAAATGAGAATAATAAGAATCCTCCAAACATTGCAAATCAAGATAATTCTATTCCAACGGCGGTCTATAATATGGCAAACTCAATGCCTTTTGATTTGTTAGAAGCCAAGAAATTTGATGCCAATGGCGATGAATTTGTTTATTCAAGATTTAAGAACAGAACAAATCCTTATTTTACGCTCTCACAACAATTTCAAAATATTACTCGTGATAGAGTTTTCGGAAATATTTCAATAAAATATAAATTATTAGATTGGCTTGCCGTTCAGGGTCGGGTTGGTCAAGATTATTGGTCACGTGATCAAGACTATAACAATTTTCCAACGGGACAAGCCTCCCTCGGACCCGCACCAGTTGGTTTTGTCAATGGCGTTTATACCCAAGAATCACGCAGATTTAGGGAAACAAATGCTGATATTTTAATAACTGCCAACAAAACGTTTGGCGATTTTGGAATTGATTTAAACGTAGGAGGGAATCAAATGTTCCGTCGCTCTGATGTAAACTCAACGCAAGTAACTGATTTTGTGGTTCGTGATTTATATACAGTAATGAACGGACGGGTTAAAGACCCCATATACGGATTATCTGAAAGAGCTGTAAATTCAATTTATGGAGCGAGTGAATTTTCTTACAAAAACTTTTTATTCTTAAACGTTACCGCCAGAAACGATTGGTTCTCGACACTTGCCAAAGAAAATAGAAGCATTTTATACCCTTCTGTATCAGGTAGTTATGTGTTTTCACAATCACTTTCAAGTATTCCAAGTTGGTTGAGTTTTGGAAAATTACGGGTTGCTTACGCTGAAGTAGGAAGTGATACTGACGTTTCTCCGTATTCAAATAATTTATTTTATGCAATTAATGCCAACTTGTTTGGCAATCCAGCGGGTAGTCCACAACCGATTGGTGGTTCTTCGGGAGGAACCGTTCCGAATTCAAATCTGAAACCAATGCGTACATCAGAATCGGAAATTGGGTTAGAATTAAAATTATTTAAAAACCGTCTTTCCATTGATTTAGCGGCTTACCGTAAAGTTACCAGCGACCAAATTGTATCGGCTCAAGTTTCGGATGCTTCGGGTTTTACTAATTCTTTAATTAACAGCGGAAAAAGTCAAACCAATGGTTTAGAAATGTTGTTGGCATTTTCACCTGTAAAAAGTAGTAGCTTTCAATGGAATGTAACCATAAATGGTTCTTATAATATTACCAAAGTATTGAGTTTGACAACCGATAAAGAAGGCGAAAGAATTACTACAGGAACGCACGTTTTCAACGGGGAACTTCGCCAAATTGTTGGACAAGAAATGGGTCAAATTTATGGCTTTGGCTTCAAAAGAAATGACCAAGGGCAAATGATTTTCGGAACAAATGGTATTCCTTTAAGAACCAATGATTTGATTTCTTATGGTAGTGCGTTACCAAAATGGATGGGTGGAATTACCAACTCGTTTAACTATAAAGGATTAACGCTTTCGTTCTTGATTGATTTTAAATTGGGAAATATGATGCTTTCGGGTACAAATTTCAATGCAGTTCGTCACGGTTTGCACCAAATGACTTTAGACGGTCGTGAAACTGGTTTTATTACAGGCGTTGGCGTGACTGAAAAAGGAGAACCTAACACGGTTCCTGCTAAAGTTCAAGACTATTGGTCAGTGGTTCGAACACAGGCTATTGTTGAACCTGTGGTGTATAATGGAGGATATTGGAAACTCCGTCAAATTACGGCGGGTTATGATTTAAGTAAATTTCTTCCGAAAAGTTTCCCAGTAAAATCGCTCAAATTGAGTTTGACAGCCAATAATGTTTTCTTGATTAAGAAATGGGTTCCAAATATTGACCCTGATTCGTTCGGTTATTCGTCTGATAATTTAGTGGGAATGGAATCAACAGGTTTACCGACAACTCGCAGTTTAGGTTTTAACTTGAATGCTAAATTTTAGAATTTGGGAAGCAGAAGATGTTCTGCGTGATTCAGATAATTTCAAAAATAAAAAAGAAAATTCTTATGAAAATTAATTATAAACATTTCCATAAAACCGCCATTTCAAGCCTCCTACTTTGCTTTTTAATGAGTGGTTGTGACAAAGGTTTTGATGAATTGAATGTTAATAAAACTGCTGCAACATTCATTAATCCCGTTTTTACGCTCAATAATGCCACGATAAATGCGTCGTTTCCAACGGGGACAGTTCTTTATGAAATGGGAATTGTCCAACAAATGGTTTCGCCAAATTCGGGTGTTTTGGCTGGAGCAAATTTCAATCAAGATATACGGGATAATACCCAACAAAATTGGCAACGTTATTATCGTTCCGTTATTCGTAATACTTACGATGTAATTGCCACGACAAAAAATTTGCCTGCCAGAAGTAATCTTTATAACATGGCTCGTATTTTACAATCGTATAGTTTCATGGTTTTAACGGATACTTACGGAGATATTCCCTACTCAGAGGCTGGTAAAGGCTATACTGATCAATTGATTTTTCCAAAATATGATGCTCAACAAACGGTTTATGCAGGAATTATTAAAGAATTAACCGAAGCAACTGCTGCTTTGGATGCTTCAAAGATCATTGAAACTGCCGATGTTTTATACGGTGGAAATGTGGGTCTTTGGAAAAAATTTGGTAATTCTGTGTTGCTTCGTGCGGGAATGAGATTGACTAAAATTGATTTAACACAAGCACAATCAATCGTTCAAAAAGCATTTCAAGCGGGAATTATGGAAGTAAATTCCGATAATGCGTACATAAAACACGATGCCAATTATTTGAATGCAATCGGACAAACCCTTAACTCGACTGAATCGAGTAACATTTATTTAGGGGCTCCATTTGTCATGTATTTAAAACAAATTAATGACCCTCGTTTGAAATCAATTGCTTTAAGATACGTTGATGCAAAATCTGGAAATGACCAAACGGCTGCTCGTGCAACAACCGACCCAACGCAACAAATTGGAATGCCTTTTGGGTTTGATAATGGTTCAATCGTAATGGAAGTAGCGAAATCAAAATTAGCAAGTTTCTATGATTATAGTCAATTGGACAGAACTCGCATGGCAAAAACTACCTCACCGATGTTCTTGGTAACTGCTGCCCAAACCCAACTATTATTGGCAGAAGCCACCCAACGTGGATGGATTTCGGGAACAACCGCTGAGACATTTTTCAATAGAGGAGTGAAGTTACACATGGAACAAATGGCTTTATACGATGTCAATTCGGCCGTTCCTGCTACTGCTATTGATACTTACCAAAAAGCAAATCCTTTCGTAGTAGCCAATGCTTTGGAACAAATAAATACGCAATATTGGGTAGCATCTTTCTTAAACGGACCAGAGGCTTTTGCCAATTTTAGAAGAAGTGGCTTCCCAAATTTAGCCCCAAATCCATTCTCTGGAAAAAGTATTAAAGGGAGTTTCATAAAAAGATTAACTTATCCCAATTCGGAAATTTCAGTGAATAGTGTAAATGTAAAAGAAGCCATTACAAGAATGGGAGCCGATGATTTAGACACTAAGGTTTGGTGGGATAAATAAGAAATGTACAACTAATAAAACCCTTGAATAACGTAAACCCCATAGACTCCATGAAAACATGGAGTCTATATTTTACCTTTGAGGAATTAATTTAAACAAAGAAATATGCAAATCGGAATTATAGGATTAGGCAAAATGGGCTTTAACCTCGCCCTTAATTTAAAAAGAAATGGTTATGAAGTCATAGCCAATGATGTAAATCAAGATTTTGTTCAAAAAATTGCTGCTGAGGGGATTAAAACGGGTAATTCTATTGCGAAATTATGCCAACAATTAACCGACCGAAAAGTGATTTGGTTAATGGTTCCTGCGGGTGAAATTGTGGATAAAGTTATTGAGGCATTATTACCATTTTTAAAGCCCGATGACATTATTATTGATGGAGGTAATTCTAATTTCAAGGATTCAAAAAAACGATATAATTACTTGAAAACCAAAAATATAGACTTTTTAGACTGCGGAACTTCGGGCGGAACTTCGGGAGCTTTAAACGGAGCTTGCACAATGATTGGCGGTGAAAATGAAGTATTTGCCTACGTTGAAAAAGTGTTCAAAGATATTTCAGTAGAAAACGGATATTTACATACAGGAGCCGCAGGAAGTGGACATTTTACTAAAATGGTTCACAATGGAATTGAATACGGAATGATGCAAGCCATTGCTGAAGGTTTTGAGGTTTTTGAACATTGTGAATTTGATATTGACTTCCAAAAAACTGCAAAAATGTTAAATCATGGCTCCGTTGTGCGAGGTTGGTTGATGGAATTGACAGAAAATGCGTTCTCGAAAGACCCAAAATTAGATTCAATTAAAGGAATCATGCACTCGTCGGGCGAAGGAAAATGGACTTTGGAAACGGCTTTAGATTTGGGCGTACCAACGCCCGTAATTGCAATGTCAGTAATGATGCGTTATCGTTCCCAAATGACCGATACTTTTTCTGGAAAAGTGGTTGCCGCTCTTAGAAATGAGTTTGGTGGTCATGCGGTAGAAAAGAAATAAATCCTTTTAAATGTCTTACTTATGACGTGGATTAAAATAAATCTTAAAAGAATTAATCTTTTAAATCTGCTCATCTGCCTGCTAATCTATAATCAATGAACCATTTTTATATAGGAATAGATATTGGAACAACTTCAACCAAAGCAATGGTTTTTACCCAAGAAGGAAAAGTAATAAATCATTGCCTCAAAAGCTATGAAATGTACCACCCTCAACCTGATTGGAGCGTTCAAAAACCTTTAGAAATTTTAACGGCAGTTCTGGAATGTATTGATAACGTTTCAGTCAATATAACTCCCCAGTTTATCAGTTTTAGCTCGGCAATGCAAAGCGTAATTGCTATTGATAAACAAGGAAATCCATTGACTGATATTATTTTATGGGCAGATAATCGGGCAAGTGACCTTGCTAATAAATTAAAAGAAAGTGAATTAGGAAAGGAGTTCTACAAAAAAACGGGACTGCCAATTCATACTTTTTGTCCGATGACAAAAATTCTTTGGTTAAGAGAAAACGAACCCGAAATTTATGCAAAAACATATAAATTTATTGGTGTAAAAGAATACATTTGGCATCATCTCACGGGAGAATACGTAATAGATTCGTCTATGGCTTCGGGAACGGGGATGATAAATATTGAAAATTTACAATGGGATTCCGATATTTTAAATCATTTAGGCATCCATGAAAATCAACTTTCAACCATTGTTTCGCCGAAACACACTGCCAAATGTTTATCAAAAAATCATACTTTAGTTTTAGGAGGTGGTGATGGAGCATTGGCCAATTTGGGAACGGGTGCAATGCAAAAAGGACGAATGTCATTAACCATTGGAACAAGTGGAGCCGTTCGCTTGCCGATTGACAAGCCTTTTATTGATGATAAAATGAGAACGCAATGCTATCATCTTGTTGATAATCAGTATCTTACGTTAGGAGCAATTAATAATGGAGCGGTGATTTTGCAATGGCTAAAAGAATCCATTTTACAATCAAGTGAATCTTTTGAAGAATTATTAGAAAATGCTCAAAATGCTCCCGCAGGCTCAAATGGGTTAATTTTTGTTCCCTATTTATTGGGAGAAAGAGCGCCAATTTGGGATGCTTCCGCCCAAGGAACACTTTTAGGAATTACTATCAATCACACCAAAGCCCATTTGATTCGGGCAACGTTGGAAGGCATTTTATTTGGCTTGTTGAGCATTACTGAAATATTAATTCCTGATAAAAGAGAGCGACATAAAATAGTAATTATGGCGAGCGGAGGGTTTACTAAAAATAATTTCTGGTTACAACTCGCAGCCGATATTTTTCAAATGAATGTAGTAGTTTCTCAAGAAATTGAAAGTTCAGCTTGGGGTGCCGTTCTCATTGGATTTATGACTTTCGGAATTGAAACGAATTATCAAGGTATTGTGGAAAAAACATTTACGCCTAATCTTGAGAATCAACTTATTTATCAAGAAAATTTCAGGAAATTCAATAAAGTTTATGAAGCCTTAAAGGATTTATAAATGATAATTATTAAGCAAATACGTAGTCTTAATAGAGACAAATTTTATAAATTATTTTATAAATTGTAATCGAACAAAATTTTCTAATAACCCATAATTTCCATGACATTACTAACCATTGCTATCTGTATCGGACTTTTAGTTTTATTAATTACTTGGGGGAAAATAAACCCTTTTTTGGCTTTTTTGGTGGTTTCCATTGTTGCAGGAATCTTTACGGGAATTCCGCTCGAAAACATTGGTAAGTCGCTTCAAAAGGGAATTGGTGATATGTTGGGGTCGTTAGTAATTGTGGTTGTTTTAGGAGCAATGTTAGGAAAAATCGTTGCAGAAAGTGGAGCAGCCCAACGAATTGCCTCCGTAATGATGGGAATTTTTGGAGAAAAAAATATTCATTGGGGATTAGTCTTTACGGGTTTTATCATTGGCATTCCCCTTTTTTATAATGTTGGATTTGTGTTAATGATTCCGCTAATTTTTTCAGTAGTTAATCAGTATAAACTTCCCGCTGTTTACGTTGGTCTGCCCATGTTGGCTTCGCTATCGGTTGCTCACGGGTTTTTGCCTCCGCATCCTTCACCAGCGGCATTAGTTGCTCAGTTTCAAGCAAATATGGGAATTACTTTGTTGTATGGTTTCGCCATTGCCATTCCTGCAATCATCATCGGAGGACCAGTTTTTGCCACAACCTTAAAAAAGATACCTTCAATTCCTTTAAAAACATTTCAAAATGAAACGCTTGCCGAAGGTCAATTACCAAGTACCTTAAATAGTTTTTTAACGGCTCTTTTACCCGTTTTTTTATTGGCATTTACGACTATTTTAGCCATCTACGCAAAGAATATTCCTGCTCTAAAATCAATGAGTACTTTTATCAGTGACCCTCAAATTGTCATGTTAATTTCTGTTGCTGTGGCAACTTTTACGCTTGGAATAAAGATGGGTTTTACGATGAAAAAAATCATGGATTATTATACCCATGCCGTTAAAGATGTTTCGATGATTATTTTAATAATTGGGGGGGCGGGTGCTTTAAAACAAATTTTGGTTGAAAGTGGTGTAAGTAATGAAATTGCTGATGTCCTAAAAAATCTTCCACTCAATCCATTGATTATTGGATGGTTAGTAGCCGCAATTATCCGTATATGTGTAGGTTCGGCAACCGTTGCGGGGCTTACAACGGCAGGGATTATTGCTCCAATGGTTCAACAAACAGGAGCAAACCCTGAATTGATGGTTTTGGCTATTGGTTCTGGAAGTTTAATGTTTTCACACGTGAATGATCCAGGGTTTTGGTTGTTTAAAGAGTATTTTAATTTGAGTATTAAAAATACTATTCGTTCCTGGTCAATGATGGAAAGTATTGTTTCGGCGGTAGGAATTATTGGAGTGATGATTTTGAATTTTATGGTGTAGAAGTTTAACATCTACTAATGAAAACGTCGTGAAGATTCAAACACAGAGTGGAGTTGCTTCACGACATTTTCGTTTTGAATAAATACACTAACGCTTAATCTGTTTCTTCTCAACCTCCTTGGTCATTTTCTGACCCATTTCAGGCGTAATTTCAAAAGTTTTATAAACCGAAAACTCATCAACCGTTGGGTTTAGTTTTTGGATTACTGGATGTTTTGTATCGAATTCTCTATCTCCAATTATCGTATTATATTCCGTTTCTTTCAGTCCGCCCATATTATCTGAATAATCATTAAATCGAATATTTGCATTTTTATTGGCTAATTTTCCGCCTTCCCAGCTTACCACATTTCCCCCTAAATCCCAGCCTATTCCTGTAATTGTGAAGGTTTTTCCATTTAAAGCAATAACTTCTGACATTTTCATGCCAATGCGTAAACCGAGCTTTGAAACCCACGGACTATTATTTTTTAGCTTTGCATTTTCATCCAATTTTCCTTTCACTACAACATCTTGAATTTGTTTAAATTTATGACCATCTTGCCAATAAATATCAACTTCTTTATCAGTATTTCCGAAAAGTTTTGTGGTTTCAAAAGTTCCTTCACCTGTTTCAATAGAATCCTTCTTTACAATATTTTTAGCACCATATTTCTTTTCAAGTCCTTGTAAATCAATACATTCCAATACATCTTCAAGATACATAACCTTTGAAGTAGAGGAATCCGTAGCAATGGTATCAATTTTTACTTCTATTAAAGTATCCTTAGTTTCAATAGTAGTTTTTGTCTGAGAACACGAAGTTGTCAGTACTAAAAAAGAAAAATAGTAAATTATTTTTTTCATAGTATTCTCAGTCTAAATTAATTACTAAACCATCATAAGCTAACTCAATATAGGCGGGCAATTCTTCATTTACCTCACGATGCAAACCCATTTGGTGACTAATGTGTGTAATATATGCTTGTTCGGGAGCAATTTTTTCTAACATTTCAACTGCTTCAGCTAAAGTAAAATGTGAGAGGTGATGTTCTTTCCGTAAAGCACCCAGCACAACTACTTTTGAACCTTTAATTTTCTCAATTTCCTTATCTGAAATAAAATTCACATCAGTAATATAAGTAAAATCTTTTATCCGAAATCCAAATACTGGTAATTTATAATGCATTACTTCAATGGGAATAATATCAATTCCTTCAACTTGAAAAGGCTGATTTTCAATTTCATTAAGGGTAATTTGAGGAGTTCCTGGATATTTTATTTCCGTGAAAGCATAGTAGAATTCTTGCTTAATTTGTGCTAAAACGTGTTTTCGTCCATAAATAGGCATATCACTTTTCTGAAAAAAATTATATGCTCTCACGTCATCCAGCCCAGCGGTGTGGTCTTTATGTTCGTGGGTAAAAAAAATGGAATCCAAATTTTTTATTCGTTCCCGTAACATTTGCTGCCGAAAATCTGGACCAGCATCAACCACAAAACTTTTTCCATCCACTTCAATATGGATGGAAACTCGTAGTCGTTTATCTCGAAAATCAAGGGATTGGCAAACCTCGCACCCACAGGCAATTACGGGAACGCCCTGAGATGTGCCAGTGCCTAAGAAGGTAATTTGCATTTTTTTAGGTAGTAGATATGAGATAATTGGTATAAGATAACGGGTATGAAGAAAATATTTTCTGATTAAACCTTACTATCTAAGACCCAAAACCTCATATCTACAAAATTACTCTGTTAAAGTTTTTACTTGTGCAACGAGTGCATCGAAATTGAGAGGTTTTGCTAACATATCATCAAAACCCGCTTCTTTGAAATCGTCCATTGAATAGTTACGAGCATTGCCTGTAATGGCAATCATTGGTAATTTAGCTTTTTTCTCATCTTTTAAGGCACGAACAGCTTTTGCACATTCCATTCCATCCATAACGGGCATATTGATATCAAGCAACAGAATATCAAAATCCTCTTTTTCCAGAGCATCTAAAACTTGTTGTCCATTTTTCACAGAATGGATTTCAAAGTTTTGAAACTCTAATATTTTTTTTGCAAGGTTTTGGATAACTGAGCTATCTTCGGCAATTAAGACTTTTTTCATATTAAAATTAAAATTTATTGTTGTGGTAAAGATAAGAAACGGTAAGCAAATATCTATTAGTAATTGATGATTAGTGGTAAGTTATCACTATTTTTTTTTTAATAATTACTTATTTTCAATGATTTACAAATTAAGTTGTTTGTAAAATCTAACTACTAAAACCTGATAATTATTTATCTATTCCTTTTTAATGACTATTTATTGTTCATAAAGCACCAAACACAAAATGTCTGCCATTTTTACTTCCCCATGTAAGCCGAGCGTTCGTAGTCGGTTTTCGATTGAATCGGGATAATTTTGAAACCAATCTAAATCTAACATAGTGTTGTCTGATAAACCGGATTCATTGATTACTGGAAGATTATTCACTAACTGCGGATTACTTTCTAAATAGTTCATTAAATCCTTGATTGTCAATCCTTTTTGAATAATCCCTGTGCTATCTATACTCGAAACTGTTACTTGTAGATTCGATTTTTGAATAGAAAAAACTTTTTGAATCCGAGTTTCAATTTTAGATTTTAGTGAAAAAAGAGTCTCTAACTGTTGTAATCCAATTTCTTGTATGTTTTTTCCGATATAATCTGGTATATTTAATTCTAAACAATAAAGATTATTATTTTCAAAAGAATATTTCGATTTATCACTAACCTCCAACAAAACTCTACTGGACTTTTTGTCGTATAAAATTTGGTAGATTAACGTTAGTGGGCAATTAATAAATTTATATTCTGTGGATGATTCTTTGATAAATTCAGTAACTTTTCCTTCTTTATAATTTGATAATTCAATTCTATACGTTTGATTTTTAGGATTTTTAACGCTGATAGGTTGGTCATAATTTTGTAAAACACCCGTCGATTGCGTGTAAGAGGCTTCTTGATATTCATGTTTCATGTTGAAAGCCACAGGTTCACGATTAATTAATTTCGCAATAACAAATTGATCAATTTCATCGGGTGAACAAAAAGCTTGAACAATTCCATCTTGGTCAATTACAACGGTATGAGGAATGAAATGATGATAGAACATATCGTTCAATTTGTGTCCCCAATCCATGGCATAGGTAATGTTTTTGTTTTCTCTTTTTGTAATAAAAGCATCTACTTTATCACGGTTTTCTTCCGATACTGCTATGAACTTTATGGCGTCACCAAATTGAGCTTGAAGTTTATCAAAATGCTTTAAAAAAGGGATACACGGGGCACAATAAGTAGCCCAAAACTCCAAAATTACAATCTTCCCGTGAAGTTCACTTAGAGCAAGGTTTTTCTCTGTTCCTTTTGATGTAATGATAGACATGGAGAATTCAGGACAGACTTTCCCTAACATAGGAGGATCAGTTTGTGACATGAAAGTTTGAGCAAAAACGGCGTTTGTAAGGATTACAAAAGTTGCCAAAAGTGTTTTTTTCATATTCATCAATAATTTTAAAACAAAGGACAACTCTATCTTAAAATTTTGTCATTTTTAGTAGTAGGAAGTTAATCAATAGAATTTTCAATGAGTTGAAGTTTGAATTTTAAAACTATTAAAAGTGAAGCACATAAAATTACAAATATTTTTCGTTTTTTGGTAAAATAGCTGGATTTTCATTTTACGCTTCCATTTAATTTTCTGGAAAAAAAACTCTTTTCAATTTTGAAGGTTTTTAATTGGTACAAACTAAATTTTAAAACACAATGCCTAACAAATTTTTAACCGCTGAATGGAACAATCTCATCATGGCAAATTATGTTATTGACCCCAAAGTATTATTGCCATATTTGCCTCCCAAAACTGAATTAGACTATTTCAACGGTGTTTGTTATGTCAGTTTGATTGGCTTTATGTTTGAAAAAACGAAAATATTAGGTTTATCTTTTCCTTTTCACGTTAATTTTGAGGAAGTAAACCTTCGTTTTTATGTAAGAGTAAAGGACGGAAATACTTGGAAAAGAGGAGCAGTTTTCATAAAAGAAATTGTCCCTAAAATAGCTATTACATTGGTTGCCAATACGTTGTATCGTGAAAAATATGTAACATTACCCATGAATAACTTTTATAACGCATCTGAAAGTGAAATAAACTTGGGCTATCATTGGAAGTTTAAAGGGGTTTGGAATAAACTTGAGGCAACGACTGAGAAAAATCATGCTCCAATGATTGAAGGGAGTAAAGAGCAATTCATTGCTGAGCATTATTGGGGTTACTCAAAATATAGTAATATCACCACTTTTGAGTACGGAGTTCAACATCCGTCTTGGCAAATTCATAAGGTAAAAAGCTACAAAGTTGAATGTAATTTTGAGAAATTATACGGTAAAGAATTCGCTTTTTTAGATGAAAATCCAGCCGATAGTGTATTTATGGCGAAAGGGTCACCAGTAAGTATTTTGCATAAGAAAAATTTATAGGACATTCTCTTTTAAATCTTTTCCCCACTTTTTATCGTCTTTGCCTTGGTGTTTGTATTTTTGTTTAGAAATGAGGCTTAATGTTCAATTCTAAAGGTTAAATATTCAATATTCATTAAAAAGTGGTTAATAAAACCACTCCTAAATTTCCCAATGGCAAGACCTTCTAATAATCCTAACGATAAAACCAAAGAAAAAAAATCTCACGAAACGCCCCTTTCCAAGCAATACAATCAGATTAAATTGAAATATCCTGGAGCATTATTATTGTTTCGAGTAGGCGATTTTTATGAAACTTTTGGAGAAGATGCCGTTCGTGCTTCGAAAATACTGAATATTACACTTACTCGTAGAAATAACGGAAATGCTGATGACCATTTAGCTGGTTTTCCGCATCATTCATTGGATAATTATTTACATCGTTTAGTGCGTGCAGGAGAGCGTGTAGCTATATGTGACCAGTTGGAAGACCCTGCAACGGCAAAAGGAATTGTGAAAAGAGGCGTTACCGAATTGGTCACACCTGGAGTTTCTTATAATGACAATGTGCTGGATATGAAGCAAAATAATTACTTGGCTTCTATCAGTTTTTCATCGTTTTCAAAGGAAGTTGTAGGAATTGCTTTCTTGGATATTTCAACGGGTGAATTTCTTTGCTCACAGGGAAATTTGGCTTATATTGAGAAATTGATGCAAAGTTTTTCGCCTTCTGAGGTTTTATTTTGTAAGAAAAATCGCCAAGAATATACGCAAATTTTTGGGGATAAATTCTTGACTTTTGGGTTAGATGATTGGGCATTTAAGCATGATTTTGCCTACCCATTATTAACTAATCATTTCAGAACCAATAATTTAAAAGGTTTTGGAATTGAATCTCTCACTGAAGGAATCATTGCTGCAGGTGTTATCATGCACTATTTGGCGGAAACTGAACACCGCCAAGTGGGTCATATTTCCAGAATCAATCGTTTGGAGGAAGAGAAATACGTTTGGTTAGATAAATTTACGATTCGAAATTTGGAATTGGTATCGGCACAGCAGGAGGGAGGGGTTCCATTAATCCAGATTCTTGACCAAACGATGACTCCGATGGGAGCAAGATTATTGAGAAAATGGTTGGTTTTACCGCTCAAGGAAAAATCGCAAATTCAAGAAAGATTAAATACCGTTTCTTACTTTAAAGAAAATGAAGACTTGCGTGAAAGTTTAGAGTCACATTTAAAGCAAATTGGTGATTTGGAGCGGCTTATCTCAAAAGTTGCCGTCCGCAGAATTAATCCAAGAGAACTTTTAGCCCTCAAAAAAGCTTTACTACACGTCGAACCCATCCGTTGGCAGTTAATTAATGGCAAACCATTGGAAATTGTGGGTGGTTTTCATTCTGAAAAAGATGCTCGTGAATTGGCAGTAGGCAGAGGCGTTTTTGATGATGATACTGAAAGAAACGAAATTAGTAGCGATGATTTTTTAAATGAAGTCTTAAATCCAACCTATGTGCAGTCGTCAATCGGCAGTCAGCAGTCAGTAGTGAAAGAGGCAGAAATAGTTGCTATTTCTGAGAATATTATACTTGGAAGTGGATCGCCACAAGCGCTAAACTCCGCACTTTTAAAAAGATACGCTGACCAACTAAATCCTTGTCAGTTTTTATTAGATAAAATACATAAAGAACTGCGGGATGATTTGCCAATTTTAAGCAATCAAGGCGGTATGATTCGGCATGGTGTTGATGAGGATTTAGATCATCTTTTGGGTATTGCCTTCACGGGAAAAGATTTTTTAATGCAAATTCAAAATCGTGAAATTGAGCGGACTGGTATTACATCTTTAAAGATTTCATTTAATCGAGTTTTTGGCTATTATTTAGAAGTCACCAATTCCCACAAAGACAAAGTTCCCGAAGATTGGATTCGTAAGCAAACCCTTGTAAATGCTGAGAGATATATCACGCCTGAACTCAAAGAATATGAAGAAACTATTTTGGGAGCAGAAGATAAAATCCACGTTATTGAGCAAAGAATTTTCAATGAATTAGTAGACGTAGCGAACGAGTATATCCAACAAATTCAACAAAATGCCAAGATTATTGCTGTGCTTGATGTATTGACAAATTTTGCCAAAATTGCAGTAAAAAACAACTATTCAAAACCAGAAATATCTGATAGTAAAATACTTAATGTTATAAATGGAAGACATCCAGTTATTGAACAACAATTGCCTTTGGGTGAAAAATATGTTCCTAATGATTTATATTTAGATGATGTTACCCAACAAATTATCATCATCACAGGCCCTAATATGGCGGGTAAATCTGCCCTTTTGCGACAAACGGCTTTGATTGTGTTGATGGCTCAAATTGGCTGTTTTGTTCCTGCAAGTGAGGCAAAAATTGGTATTGTTGATAAAGTTTTTACCCGTGTTGGAGCAAGTGATAACCTCTCAAAAGGAGAATCAACTTTTATGGTTGAAATGACAGAAACTGCCAGTATCCTAAACAACCTTTCTGATAAAAGTCTTGTCTTAATGGATGAGATTGGACGGGGAACCAGTACTTACGACGGTGTTTCGATTGCTTGGGCCATTGCTGAGTATTTGCATAATCATTCCGATTATCGCCCGAAAACCCTTTTTGCAACACATTATCACGAACTAAATGAATTGGCTAATGACTTTTCACGGGTCAAAAATTTCAATGTTTCAGTAAAAGAAATTAACGGAAAAGTGATTTTTATGCGTAAGTTACAGGAGGGAGGTTCGGAACATAGTTTTGGTATTCATGTAGCTCAATTGGCTGGAATTCCCCAAAATGTGGTTTATCGTGCCAGTGAAATTTTAGTAGAATTAGAAAAAAACCGTTCAAAAGAACAACACCGCCAAACCATTAGAGAAATGCCAAAACAAAATTTTCAAATGGCGATTTTTGAGGCAGAAAAAAATCCTAATACAGAAAAAATCGAAGTACTCTTAAAAAATTTGGATATTAATACCATCTCACCGATTGAAGCGTTATTGAAACTCAATGAAGTAAAACGAATTTTTGAAGGAAAGTAATTGAAAATGAAATGATTGTTTTTGTTGAAGAACGCATAAGAATCAGCATAATCTTACTAATGATAAGTGAATTTGTAGAAGGAACTTTATAAATCTTTACCCCAATAAGTACGTAAATATTGACAATTCTTTTCGGACTGTAATCAAATATTCATCAAGTAAAAGAATTAACTAATCTCTAACATCCAATGAAATTCTTTAACACACTCTTGCTATTCCTGATTTTTTCTAGCTCAGTAAAAGCACAAAAAATCTTTGCAACTACATTTGATAAGCTTCCGCAAAATTATCAATTGTATCCCCGAGATGAACAGAATGAAGCATTAGTTCCCATTTCTGGAAAAATTGAAGATGTAGGATGGGATTATTTCTCTGTGAAAATTTTTAGGAATAAACAACAAGTTGGATATCAAAAAGCTCCGATAACTTATACAAAATCTGTGGGAAACTTTACTTTTTCTGGCATAAAGATTAAAGCAGAGAAAGCAGAATATGACTTTAAAATTTATGCTGTAAAAGGAAAAGATTCTTTAAATTTGGTCAATTGTGAAAACATCGTTTCAGGGGATGTGTATGTTCTCAACGGTCAATCTAACGCTCACTGTTCCTTTATTGAGGATCGGACAAATGAATTTTGTCGAACTTTCGGTAATATTACTGGTGATAATGGAAGGCAAAATTATAATCCGAAAGATACACTTTGGGCAGTATCTAATCGAGACAAATATTATCAAGGCGTTGGAACCATGGGATTTGAATTTCAACAAACCATTTTGGAAAAATATGGTATTCCAACTTGTTTGATAAATAGTGCATTTAGTAATTCATCCATGAAAGACCATGCCACCAGAACGGCTAATAATCCCGTTGATTTAACAAATGGTTATGGCCGAATGCTGTATCGTTTACAAAAAGCGGGAATTAGTCAATCAGTAAAAGCCTTAATTTACAGACAAGGAGAAACGGAAGGATATGGTGAAGGAACTGATTGGGGCGGGAATTTTGACACTTATTACAAAAATCTTAAGATAGATTTACCCTTAATTAAGCAAATCTATCTCTTTCAAATTGACGTTATTGGTTATACTTTACTTCCACAAGCACCCCAAATTCGTAATATTCAACGGATGGAATCGGATAAATACCCTGATATTCAAGTGCTTGCCTCTGTTGGTACGGAGGGTTTTGACGGACTCCATTACACGCCCGAAGGATATAAACAAAATGCACTGGAATTTTCTCGTTTGATTGGGCGAGATTTTTATAATGATGCTGATAATGACAATATTAATGCTCCAAATATCCGAAAAGCCTATTTTTCGGCAAAAGATAAAAGCGAGATTACCATTGTTTTTGACAAGGGACAAGAATTAAATTGGACTGACCAAAATAAAAATATGGTCATGAAAAATCAGTATTATTTGGACGGAAAAAATGAAGTTGTTGCCTCTGGATATGCCACTGCTAATCAAGTTGTTATAAAATTAATTCAGCCCACCATAGCAACGCAACTTTCCTATTTACCACCTTTTATTGTTAATTCCAGCCCTAATTATCCTTATACAGGGCCATATATTAAAAACAAACGTGGATTAAGAGCTTTATCTTTTCATGAAATCAAGATTGAATCATTTGAATCAAATTTGCCAATTCCTTCAATAAGCTACTCAAAAATTCCTCAAAATCTTCAATTGTTCCCTCGAAATACAAAAAATGAAGCGGTCGTTTCGATAAATGGAAAAATTGAATCTGCCTTTTATAATTCTGTTTCGTTAATAGTTCTTAGAAATAATACACCTGTAAAATTGTATAAATCAACCTTGAATTATAATGGAACAACTGCCAGTTTTGCCTTTTCTCACACAATAAAAGCTGAATTAGCCAATTATATTTTCAGAATTTACGCTACAAAAGGCAGCGATTCTGTGTTGGTGACTTCTCGTGAAAATATTGTGGCTGGAGATGCTTATTTAATAAACGGACAATCAAATGCGGCCGCTTGGGGTGTTTCAAATACCTTTCCGAATTCAGATTATCGGAATGATTTTTGTCGAACTTTTGGGCAAGTAAAAGGTAATAATCAATTCATCACAGAGTCAGATACAACGTGGGCTTTATCAAATAATGGGAAACCTTACGTTGGCGTTTGGGGTATAGAACTACAAAAACAAATGGTTGAGAAATACGGTATTCCAGTATGTTTTTTGAACGAAGCCGTCAGTGGTTCTGCTATTACAAATCATACTATTCGAGACGCTTTAAATCCGAGTAATGTTTCAACTATTTACGGGAGACTTTTATACAGAGCTAAAAAATCAGGACATTTTGATAATTTGAAAGGCTTTTTTTTCTGGCAGGGTGAGGCGGAAGCCATAAATAAACCCGCTGTTTGGAAACCAGAATTTGAAAAACTGATTGATTTTTGGAAAACTGATTATCCTTCAATCGGAAAGTTCTATATCTTTCAGATAAATATTACAGCTTTCCCTTTCTCAGAAGCAGCAGATTTACGAGAATATCAACGACAAATTAAGAATATTTATCCAAAAACTGAAGTCATTGCAACTATTGGTAATGCTGGATATGACGGCGGACATTATACTGTCGATGGTTATAAAAAGATTGCCAGCGATATTTTTAAATTGGTTGCTCGTGATTTTTATGGTGCTTCAGATACACTTCAAATCACTTCTCCAAACGTTCAGAAAGTGTATTATTCTAATCTTGCTAAAAATGAAATAACCATTCTTTTTGAAGACTCACAAAGAATGGTTTGGACGACAGATTCGACTTATAAACAAGATAATGGAACGTCTCGAAAGTATTTTATGAAGGATTATATCTATCTGAATAATGCAAATGATAAAGTGATTTCTGGGCAAGCCGATAAAAATAAAATCATTTTGAAAACTTCGGGGCATATTAGTAATCAGACACTTACTTACTTGCCAGCGTATTATCCATTAAATTATTCATTTGAATTAAGAACCCTTTTTGCTGGACCTTTCTTGAAAAATCAAAGAGGAATTAATGCCTTATCTTTCAATATACAACAGATTGCTGACCCCATTGCTCCCCCGACTCTTGCCGTTAAAATTAGAACCGCAACCTCCGTTATTTTATCATGGAATGAAATGGAGAATGTTAATAGTTATGTTATAGAAATTAAAGATTTAACTTATGATAAGTACACAATTATCCAGACTTTACCCAAAGGGAGTTCCACTTTTTTATACGAAGATTTATTAGGTAATAGTAATTATACTTTCAGAATAAAAATTGTCTTTGGAAATATAGAATCTGAATATTCGAGCGTTCAAATTCTAACGCCCAAAGCCCTAAATTCCCCCAATTTGACGGCTTCTGCCACGTATATTGACGCTATAAAATTAACTTGGAAAGCTGTTCCAGAGGCAAATAAATACATAATTGACAGGAAAAATCTTGCGACAAATTCTTTTGAACAAATCATTAAAGTTGATCCAAATATATTAACGTATGATGATAAATCATTAATTGTTAATACGTTATATACTTATCGAGTAAAAGCAATTGGCACTTTCACAGAATCACCTTTTAGTAACGTCGATATTAAAACAAATGACTATCTTCAAAGTCCACCACTCACTTTGACCGTTCTCTATTTCAATTCCATCAAAATTGATTGGAAACCCATTCCTGCTATAACTTCTTATGTTTTGGAAAGAAAAGGTCCAACTCAAGACTATAGAAAATGGGGCATTTTTGATCCAAATATTTTATCATTTACCGATAAAGATTTAATTCCTAACATAACTTATACTTATAGATTAAAAGCAATTGGTGAAAAAAGTGAATCACAATTCATAAATATTGATGGAACAACGCCTGCCATGCTTACGACACCCGAAATGACGGTGATTCCAACTTCTTTTGATGCCTTGAAAATTTCATGGAAACCCGTTCAGAGTGTAACGCAATATATCTTAGAAAGGAAATTATCGGAGACTGATAGTTATAAAGAATTAGTAAAATTAGATGCTTCAAAAAGTGAATATGCCGATATTTCTTTGAAAGAAAAAACCAATTATTTCTACCGATTAAAGGCTTATGGAGATAAAACCGAGTCTGATTTTGCAACGATAAAAGTTCAGACAGCTACCATTTTGCAGAATGAACAAGAGATTTTTGGCATGTTTGAGCTTTTCCCAAATCCTGCACAATCACAAGTTACACTAAGATTTTCAAAACCTATGAGCGGGCAAATTAACATCGTGGATTTGCTTGGAACACAAATCTTTAAGAAGGATGTTTTAAAAAATACAGAATTAGTAATTTTCTTAAATAACTATCAATCAGGTATTTATATGTTAAGTTTTAAGAATGGTGATGGTATTTTTAGCAAGAAATTAGTAATTGAGTAAACATAGATTTATTGTATTATCTGAGAATTTGCAGCTATTTCACTTGTATATAATTTAATAAACCTATATCAAAAAAACCATGTTATCAGTAATTCACTTCCATTAAAAACAAACCTTCCGCAGGGACTGACCACCCAGCATTTTTTCGATTTTTGGAAAGAATTATTTGTTCAAAATCTTCGAGCGATATTTTTTCCAAACCAATTTCTAAAAGTGTTCCTACAATTGAACGAACCATACCTCTCAGAAAACGATTGGCCTTGATATGAAAAACTAATTCATTCTCATTATTTTCTTCCAAATGAGCCTGTAAAATAGTGCAATTAAATGTGAGAACTTCTGTCTTTATTTTGCTAAAACACTGAAAATCAATGTGTTTTAACAATATCAAACAGGCTTCATTCATCAATTTAATATTCAAATCGCCATTAAATTCATAAGATAATCCTTTCTGAAAGGGATTTTTTGTGCGTGAAATATGGTATTCATACTTGCGTGAAATTGCCTCGAAACGAGAATGATAATCGTCTGCAACTTTAAATATTTTTTGAATTGAAATATCAAACGGCAAGATTTTATTCATACGATACACCAAATTTTCAGTATCGTTGATTTTATTATCTATTTCAAAATGAGCTATTTGTTGTTTTGCATGAACACCCGTATCCGTGCGACTACTTCCCGTTATTTCAACTTTGGTTTTCAGTAAAGTGCTTAATGATTTTTCAATCACTTCTTGAACGGCAACTGCATTGATTTGAATCTGCCACCCACTATAATTTGTACCCTTGTAAGCACACTCAATAAAGTATCTCATTGACGTTAAATAAATTATTTACAAATTTTACATACAAAAAACGGTCATCCACAATAAAAACACACCACTTGTTGAGAACGTTGCTATTTTTGTGTTGAGATTATTTATCTGTATAAGATTAGTAATCAAATAATAGCAAGAAGCAATACAGCAAAAAAGCCAGATTTATGTCTGGCTTTTTTCTTTTAATTACGTTTTGATGTTTAATTATTTTGATTTTATATAAATTAGTTTAATCATCAAAAATGTTAAAACTAACTCCTTATAACCAAATGCTAAAACTATCTAACGCATATTATGATAAATATTTTGAACATCGTCATCTTCTTCCAATCGCTCAATTAATTTTTCAACATCTGCCATTTGATCCTCTGGAATTTCTTTGGTATCATTCGGAATACGCTCAAAGTCAGCCCCTTGAAGTTCAAATCCTTTTTCCTCCAATATTTTCTGAAGTGATCCGTAAGCAGTAAATTCTCCATAAATATTGATTTGATTGGCCTCTAAATCCAAGAAAACTTCATCAGCTCCAAAATCTATTAATTCAAATTCTAATTCTTCGGTATCAATATCTTCTGTTTTGGCAATTTTGAAAACACACTTGCGGTCGAAGATAAAATCCAACATTCCAGTTGTCCCAATTGTGCCACCACATTTTGTAAAATGATTTCTTATATTGGCAATGCTACGATTTGTATTATCGGTTGTACATTCCACTAAAATAGCAATTCCGTGGGCTGCATATCCTTCGTAAATAATTTCTTTATAATCTTCTTGTTCTTTTGAAGAAGCCTTTTTAATTGCCCTTTCAACGTTATCTTTGGGCATATTCACTGCTTTTGCGTTCTGAATAATTGCCCTCAAACGTGAGTTTGAAGCAGGGTCGGGTCCTCCTGATTTTACTGCGATAACAATATCTTTACCAATTTTAGTAAAGGTTTTTGCCATCATTCCCCACCTTTTAAATTTTCTGGCTTTTCTAAATTCAAATGCTCTTCCCATTGGGTAATTTCTTGTGTTTTAATATCTATTTTACAAAGTTATGAATTAATATTTTTCAAACAAAAAGCCCACAAATTGTGGGCTTTTAAATCTTTCTTCAAAATTATCATTAAAAACGAAATTCTATAAAAAATTATAACCTCACAATTTCAGCCCCGATGGCATTTAAACGAATATCAATATTTTGATAACCTCTATCTATTTGCTCAATGTTTTCAATAATCGAAGTCCCTTTTGCTCCCATTGCCGCAATTAACAAGGAAACTCCCGCACGTATATCAGGCGAAGTCATTCGAATTCCTCTTAATTGTTGCTCTCGATTTAAGCCTACAACGGTTGCACGGTGTGGATCACAAAGAATAATTTGAGCTCCCATTTCAATCAATTTATCCACAAAAAACAAGCGACTTTCAAACATTTTTTGATGTATCAAAACTGTTCCTTTTGCTTGAATTGCGGTTACTAAAACG
>JACMRQ010000165.1 GCA_014376355.1 Arcicella sp.
AAACTGGTATAAAATTTTAGCCGTAGTACTGTTAGCCTACGTAATGATTTGGGGATTTCTTGGACCCATTCCACGCCAAGCTGTCTTGCATGAAACCGCTCGTAACTTATATTTCCACGTACCAATGTGGTTTGGAATGTTGGCAGTGCTTTCTGTTTCAGTTTGGAATTCCATTCAATATCTGCGAACTTCCGACATGTTGCATGACACAAAATCATCGGAATATGCCAATACAGGCATTTTATTTGGGATTGTAGGCATCGCAACGGGCAGTATTTGGGCAAGATATACGTGGGGTGCTTGGTGGACAAATGACGTAAAACTCAACGGGGCTGCCATTGGTTTACTAATTTATTTTGCCTACATTATTTTGCGTGGTTCATTCAACGACGAACAGCAAAGAGCCAGAATATCAGCTATTTACAATATTTTTGCGGTGGCATTATTAATACCATTATTAATAATTCTCCCAAGAATGACTGATTCATTGCATCCAGGTAATGGAGGAAATCCAGGATTTAAACCAATGGATACTGAACACACCATGCGAATCGTTTTTTATCCTGCTTGTATCGGATGGATTTGTTTGGGTTTTTGGATTACAAGTTTGAGATTACGCTTAAAAAATTTAGAACAAATTCATCAAGAAAACAATTAAGATTTTTATCATATTCTGAAAATGAAAAAACTGATTTCCCTAATTACTTTATTATTTACTGCGATGACTTTATTCGCCCAAGATACCACCGCCAATGAACCTGAAATGGCAGATAAATTATATGCCGATGGTAGAATTTATGTAGTTGTGGCAGTTGTTGCAACCATTTTTACAGGAATTATTGTTTACTTAATAAATCTTGATAGTAAAATTTCTAAGTTAGAAAAACAATTAAAAAAATGAAAAAGACCCACATTTTCGGACTCGTTATTATAGCCATTGCCGTAGCTATTTTAGTTTCTACGGGTACGGAGGCAAGTACCTATACTGACTTTACAGATGCAGAAAGCAAAGCAAAAGGCGGTGATATAAGTCAAGTTCACGTAGTTGGTAAGTTAAAAAAAAGTGCCTCAGGAGAGATTGAGGACATTATTTATAATCCTGCCATAGATGCAAATCATCTGGAATTTACATTAACTGATAACAAAGGTCGTTCACAAAAAGTAGTATATAATGCTCCTAAACCACAGGATTTGGGTAAAGCTGAACAAATTGTTATCATCGGAAGTATGGAAGGACAGGTTTTTAAATGTGACAAAATTCTTTTGAAATGCCCTTCAAAATATAAGGAAGGTAAAGTGGATTTTAAGGAAGTGGAGAAACCAATGAAACAGTCTTAATGTAACAATGATTTTAGAACCAAAATATCGAAAAGTTATTTCAGATTATTTTCAAAATAAACCTGTTTTAAAAGCATATCTTTTTGGTTCTTATGTCAGAGGAGATGCAAGTGAACAGAGTGATATTGATATTTTGATTGAATTAGATTATTCCCAAGCTATTGGTTTGGCTTTTGTTAAAATGCAGTTTGATTTACAGGACATACTGTCTCGAAAAGTTGATTTAGTCTCCGAAAGAGGATTATCTAAATTTATAAAACCATTTATTGAACAAGAAAAAGAATTGATTTATACAAGATAATAATGTTGAAATTGCTTCGGAGAAGCATAACTTTTGTAAAAATTAATGATAATAGTGTTGTCACACGACTTCGGAGAAGTCTAACCTTAAGATTAATGTTGGACTTCTCCGAAGTCGTGTGACCTTACTACTATTTTTCTCTACAAAGGTTATGCTTCTCTGAAGCAATCAGTTGGACAATTCAAACCTCTCTTCCCCATAAATTTATTCATATTCATTTTTTTATTAGTCTGAGCATTGGGTGATAATTTTTACCTAATACCTAACAACTAATACCTAATACTTTAATAAAAAATGCTTCATACAACCATCGGAAATATTGGTCATTTTTGCATCATCTTGTCGTTTGTGGCATCCGTGGTGGCAACTTTTGGCTATTTCAAATCTGTACAAACCACTGATTTAATTCAACAAGAATCTTGGAAACGCTTTTCTCGCTTTGCCTTCTACACACACGGATTGGCAGTTGTGGGCGTAATAATTGCCTTATTCTTAATTATTTACAACCATTATTTCGAGTATCATTACGCTTGGTCGCATTCATCCAGAGCTTTGCCTGTTTATTATATCATTTCCTGTTTTTGGGAAGGGCAAGAAGGCAGTTTTCTGCTTTGGATATTTTGGCATGCTGTTTTGGGAATTATACTTATCAATACCAATAAACATTGGGAAGCACCCGTCATGGCGATTTTTGCTGCCGTTCAAACTTTCCTTTGTTCAATGATTTTAGGGGTAGTTTTACCCGTAATTGACCTTAAGATTGGATCTTCACCCTTTTTGCTTTTAAAGGAGGCAATGCCCAACTTACCCGTTTGGCAAATGAAACCTGATTTTGTTGCCGCCGATGGAAATGGACTTAATCCTTTGCTTCAAAACTATTGGATGGTGATTCACCCGCCAACGCTTTTTTTGGGTTTTGCCACGACTTTGATTCCCTTCGCCTACGCAATGGCGGGTTTATGGAGACGTGAATTTACCGCTTGGATTCGTCCTGCTTTACCTTGGGCTTTATTTTCGGGTTTGGTTTTAGGCGTAGGGATTATCATGGGTGGCTACTGGGCGTATGAAACCTTGAATTTTGGAGGGTATTGGAATTGGGATCCCGTTGAAAATGCATCATTGGTACCGTGGTTGGTTTTGGTAGCAGCTTATCATTGCATGATTATTTACAAGAATAATCAAACCGCTTTGGGTACTTCTTTCATTTTGGTAATTGCCACTTTCATCTTAGTTTTATACTCCACTTTTTTGAATAGAAGTGGCGTTTTGGGCGATGCTTCGGTTCATTCTTTCACGGATTTAGGACTTTCAGGACAGTTATTAATTTACTTGTTTTTCTTCTTGTTCTCAGCCATTGCTTTATTAATTTTTAGATGGAAAGAAATTCCAAAGGATGAAAAAGAAGTATCCACCTACAGTCGTGAATTTTGGATTTTTATGGGAGCAACAACCCTCTGTTTATCCGCTTTTCAAATAATTGCTGCTACTTCATTACCCGTTTATAACAAAATAGTGGAAGCAATGGGTTTTGTCTCGAAACTTGCCCCTCCTGCTGATGCAGCTACTTATTACTCCAAATTTCAATTATGGTTTGGGGTAGGAATAGCGGTATTCTCGGGTATTGGACAATCATTTTGGTGGAAAAAAATTAAGAAAGAAAATTTGGCTAAATTCTTTCTTACGCCTTTGTTGACAAGTTTAATTTTGACTTTTGTTGTGATTTTCTTTACCACAAAAACCCAAACGGGCGACTTCTTTGAATCTCCTACCTATATCGTTCTGTTGTTCGCAGGAATCTTTTCAATCTTGACGAATGGCTCAATTTTGATGGATATTTTCAAAGGAAACTACAAACTTTCGGGTGGAGCAGTTACGCACATTGGCATAGCGTTAATGTTGTTGGGAATCTTATTTTCTTCGGGATATTCAAAGATAGTTTCAATGAATGAAGGCGATTTGAAACTATTTAATGTAAAAGATTTGGATGCCAAAAATGCCAATGCTAATAAAGAGCATATTGCTTTATGGTTGAATACGCCACAGCAAATGGATAACTATACGCTTACTTACAAGGGTGTGAGAGTCGAAGGGCGTGAATTACCTGAGTATCTTCGTCCTGAGCAAGTGGATATTATCGAAAATGACTTCCATGCCATTGCCTTGCAAGACATTGAACAAAAGGGCAAAAAATATTACTCAAAAGGTGATACTTTAGCTGTTTTTCCAGAAAATAAATATTACGAAATTGATTTTAGAGATAAACAAGGACGAGTAACAACACTTTACCCACGTTTTCAGATTAATAAAAAAATGGGAAATTCAGTGTCTCCTGCCCTTAAACGCAATCTTGGAAGAGATTTATATACGTATGTTGCTCAAGCTCCAGACTTAGACCAACGTGAATGGAGCAAGACTGAAAACTATACTATTGCAGTAAAAGATACTTTCTTTTTAAATGATTATGTGGCGGTTTTAGACAATGTTGCTCGTGTAGATACTTTTGAAGGCAAGCCTTTAGGAGCAAATAATGCGGCAGTTCAAGCAACCATAAAAGTAATGGGTAAAGAGTTTATTCAATACAACATAAAACCAACTTTCGTAATTCGTGATGGAATGGTAGCGATGCCTCCCGTAGAAAATGATGAAGTAGGAATTCGTGCTAAATTTACAAATATTGACCCAAAAACAGGCAAATTTGGATTTGCCTTTAATACTACACAGCGAGACTATGTAGTTTTAAAAGCCATTGAAAAACCATTGATTAATCTTTTATGGATTGGCACTCTAATACTAATGATTGGTTTTATTATGGCAATTATTAGACGCTACCGTGAGTTTAAATTAATGCGAGATAAGGGAGTTTAGGATTTGGAATATTTTAGAGATATGTGACTTTTTAGTACAAAATCAAGTCTGTGTAACTTTGTAATAATATAAGAATTTGCTTGTATATTAATCGGTGCATAATAAGTTTTAGACGTTTTAAAATATCTAAAACTTATTATGCACATTTTTTTTGAACGTCATACGGTTTTGACTAAATTTGAATTAGGGTTTGCATAATTTTACAATCTTTTAATTTATATATTGCAAATATTTGCAAGTAGATTCACGAACTCCTCTCAAATTAATCACAGCCATTTACATAAACAAAAATATGAGTAAAACCATCAACGCAGAGAAATTACGATTAAATACCCGTGAAGATAATAAAGGCTGGAAAAAGTGGGGTCCTTATTTATCGGAACGCCAATGGGGAACAGTTCGAGAAGATTATTCACCTAATCAAGATGCTTGGAATGCTATTTCACATGATATGGCTCGTTCCGTTGCTTATCGATGGGGAGAGGAAGGAATTGCTGGAATTTCTGATAATAAATCACATATCTGCTTTGCCTTATCACTTTGGAATCATAATGATCATATTCTGAAAGAACGCTTTTTTGGATTAACAGGTAATGATTCGAACCACGGTGAAGATGTAAAAGAATTATATTATTACCTTGATTCCACACCTACACATTCCTATATGAAGATGCTTTATAAGTATCCAATAAAAGCTTATCCTTACGATAAATTAGTGGATGAAAGTCGTAAGCGTTCACGTTTAGAACCTGAATATGAAATACTTGATACGGGAATTTTTGAAAAAGACGAATATTTTGATGTTTTTATTGAATATGCAAAAGCCGACGAACAGGATATTCTTATTAAAATAACGGCTCATAATCGGAGTAATAAAGATGCTCCACTGACAATTCTACCAACGATATGGTTTAGAAATACGTGGAGTTGGGGATATGATAATTTTAAATATAGACCCATGATGCGGGGAATCTCGAACAAAGCCATCGAGGTTGATAATAGAAATGTTGGGCTTTTTAAACTTTACTGTGAAGATGCCGACGAACTCCTTTTTTGTGAAAATGAAAGCAATTTTGAAAAATTATACAGTGCTGCTAATTTTTCACCCTATACAAAAGATGGCATCAATGATTATGTAGTCGATGGAGATGAAAAAGCAGTCAATCCAAATAACATAGGCACTAAAGCATCTGCACAATATAAAAAAATTGTAAAGGCAGGCGAATCCGTAACAGTTCGTTTGCGTTTGGTCGATCACTCAATTGTAGAGCCTTTTGGCGGTTTTGAGGATACAATGGAAAAGCGAATTCGGGAAGGAAATATTTTCTACGATGAAGTTCAACAAGATGTAAAAGATGATGAGCTATTAAAGATTCAACGTCAGGCTTATGCAGGAATGTTATGGTCAAAACAATGGTATTATTACAACGTAAATGAGTGGATAAAAGGCGATCCCGCCATGCCTGAACCTTCAGGATACCGCAAATTTGGACGAAATGCTGGTTGGCGACATCTTTATGCTGCCAACATTCTTTCTATGCCTGATAAGTGGGAATATCCTTGGTTTGCCGCTTGGGATTTAGCTTTTCATACAATTCCACTGGCAAGAGTTGATCCAAATTTTGCTAAACGTCAATTAGCAGTAGTTCTACGGGAATATTATATGCACCCGAATGGACAAATACCTGCTTATGAATGGTCATTTTCGGACGTGAATCCTCCTGTACACGCATGGGCAACTTGGAAGGTTTATGAAATTGATAAAGAAATAAATGGCAAAGGAGACATCTCATTCTTAGAAAGAATTTTTCATAAATTACTCCTCAATTTCACGTGGTGGGTCAATTTGAAAGATGAAGGAGGCAATAATGTTTTTGGTGGAGGCTTCTTGGGAATGGATAATATCGGGGTTTTCGACCGTTCTTCAACCTTGCCAACGGGTGGTCGTTTGGAACAAGCCGACGGCACGGGTTGGATGGCTATGTACAGTTTAAATATGTTGAGAATTGCCTGTGAAATTGCGTTAGAACGTCCCGTTTATCAGGATATGGCTTCCAAATTTTTTGAACATTTTCTGCATATTGCGGGAGCCATGCAGTCGTTAGGCGGGGATGATGTTAGTCTGTGGGATGAAGAAGACCAATTTTATTACGATATGCTTCATCTACCAAATAATGACAGTAAGTTACTGAAAATCAGGTCGATGGTGGGATTAATTCCACTTTTTGCCGTTGAGATTCTGACCCCCGAAATGCTGGAAAAACTTCCAGATTTTAAGCGTAGAGTTGAATGGGTTTTGAATAATCGTCCCGATTTAGCAGGATTAATTTCTCGTTGGTATGAATCTGGCAAAGGAGAAAATCGTTTACTCGCCATTTTGAGGGGGCATAGAATGAAAATGATTATGAAGCGAATGTTTGACGAAAAAGAATTTCTTTCTGATTTCGGTATCCGTTCTTTATCAAAATATCATCTCGAAAATCCGTATCAATTTCGGGTTAATGGCGATGTGCTAAAAGTTGATTATACTCCTGCGGAATCCACAGGCAGTATGTTTGGAGGAAATTCCAATTGGCGTGGACCAATTTGGTTTCCGATGAATTTCTTATTAGTCGATTCACTTTTGAAATTCCAGACTTATTATGGCAATGATTATGAAGTAGAATATCCAACTGATTCGGGCAATATGGTAAGTATAAAAGAAGCAGCGATGAGCCTTTCGGAACGCCTAATAAAAATCTTTACGCAAGATGATAAAGGCAGACGACCGATGTATGAAAATTATGAAAAACTACAGTCCGACCCACACTTTAAGGATTTAATTCTCTTCAATGAATACTTTGACGGCGATACGGGTAAAGGTTTAGGAGCTGCCCATCAAACAGGTTGGACTGGATTAATTGCAGAGTTAATTCTGACGGTTTCCAAAGAGAAGAATGGTGTTTTGAAAGATGTAATGTAACGAGTTTAGATATTTTTAATATTTAGTTATCAATGTTCAATTTCATAGTTAAATTTAACTATGAAATTGAACATTTTTATTGTATCAAATAAATCTATCGTTTTCACGGAATAACAATAAATTGAAAAATTGTTATCTTAAAAATATACAATTTATTAAAAATATTATTAAAAATTATTCATACAACATTAAGGATAATTTTAGTTTTTTATTCTAATAATTCATAATATAAAAGATTTATAGTCTTTAAATTATTTATATTTTAGTAATATTTAGACTTTAATTCTACAAATCAAATTTTTATAGATTTGTTTTTTCAGATTGATAAATGTATTTTTGACTAAGAATAAAACAAATAAAACAAAAACCATGAGTCAGAAAATTCAAGTATTCGATACTACTTTACGTGATGGTGAACAAGTGCCAGGTTGTCAATTGAACACTGAAGAGAAATTGCAGGTTGCCGAACAACTCGAACTTTTAGGCGTGGATATTATTGAGGCAGGTTTCCCAATTTCTTCACCAGGTGATTTTCGTTCGGTGGAGGCAATCAGTAAATTAGTGAAAAATGCAACAGTTTGTGGATTGACTCGTGCTAAAAAGGAAGATATTGATGCTGCAGCAGCAGCTTTGAAACATGCTAAATATCCGAGAATTCATACGGGTTTAGGTGCTTCAGATTCGCATATTATTCACAAATTTAACTCAACTCGTGAAGAGATGTTGGAGCGTGGCGTTTGGGCAGTCAAATACGCCAAATCTTTTGTGGAGGATGTAGAATTTTTTGCAGAAGATGCTGGTCGTGCAGATTTAGAATATTTAGCAAAATTGATTGAGGCAGTAATTAAAGCAGGTGCAACGGTGGTAAATTTGCCTGATACTACGGGTTACTTACTACCCCATCAAACGTTTCAACGGATTAATTATTTGTTTGAAAATGTCCCAAATATTCACAAAGCAACGATTTCAATGCATAATCATAACGATTTAGGACTTGCTACTGCCAACACAATTGCAGGGATTCAAGCAGGTGCAAGACAGGTTGAAGTTACCATAAATGGCATTGGTGAACGTGCAGGTAATACGTCTTTAGAAGAAATTGCTATGATTTTGAATGTTCATAAAGATTTAGGTTTTCATACCGATATTAATGCCCAACTTTTGTATCCATTCTCAACGATGGTTTCAAACCTCATGGGAATGCCCGTGCAAGCGAACAAGGCAATTGTGGGAGCAAATGCTTTCGCACACTCATCAGGTATTCATCAAGACGGTTTCTTAAAGCATTCAGAAACTTACGAAATCATGCGTCCAGAAGATGTGGGTGTGCCTTCATCGGCAATTGTTTTAACTTCTCGTTCGGGACGTGCTGCTCTTCGTCATCGTTTACAATTGATTGGTTTTGATTTTGAAAAAACAGAATTAGATAAACTTTATACTCGCTTTTTATTAATGGCAGATGTTCGGAAACAATTGAATGATGAAGACTTGAAGGAATTGGTGGGGTAAT
>JACMRQ010000166.1 GCA_014376355.1 Arcicella sp.
AAAGAAAATATTAATTGGTTTATTGAAGAAATTATTAATGAATTCCATGTTAAAATAGGTATCCATCTGATTGTGGTTTATTTTGATAAATACTCCACCAAGAAAGGATTTCATTACTACCATTGTATCTGTAATAATAAATGGCATTAAGGCAAAAAGAGCCAAAATAACAATCAAAAAATACTTTAAATACGTTTTCCAAATAATTTTCTGTTCCCATAAATGAATTAAGATACTGCCAATTACAAAAGGACTGAAAAAAACAAAAATAAGTCGCTGAGTAAAGGTTAAAATAAATAGAATTAATAAAGTTGTGGCTATTTGTAACGTTATTTTCTCTGTAAAAAGGATTCTTACAATGATATATAAAAACAAACTTCCCGATAATGCTTCTGGACGAATTACGGGTATAGTTATCCAAATTGCATCAGTACAAAGACAAAGTAACATTAATATTATTCTAATTTCTGATTTTAGAATAGGGTGTTTTGAATAAATAATAAACTGAATTGTTTTATAGATGATGAAACCAACTACAAAAATCTGAATCCAGCGTTCCCAAATCACAAATTCCTCCCGATGATTAAGATAATAAAAAGCATTTTTATCAATGATTGTTAAAATATCGGGTAATCCGTGAGCTGAAGAAATACTTTTTAGTATTAAAAAACCACACCAAACTAAAAATAGTGCATAAGCAATAAAAATGCTGGGTAAGGCTGCCCATTCTAAGGCTCTTGGTGTATTTCCGTAAAGTAGAAATATGCCAGATTCACCGATAAAATTTTCGTCAGTTGTATAAGTAATTAGCGGAGGAGGAGATAAAATTCCATAGTAAATACTTACCATTAGGAACATTATTAAAATAATTGAGGAAATAATAGATAAGCTACGGGTTGTGTACATATATATAAGTTCAGATTAACCCCCAAAATTACAAAAAATTGTTTAATGATTGTTTGAGATTCATCGTTTGTTGTAATTTATCACGAATTAACAACTTAAATAATTACAAATTAGAATCCTAAGTGGTCGAGAATAATTCATTTCAACTGTTTGTATTTGCTAAACCATTAGATCAGAGTTCTTTTATTTGGTAATATGCTGTCGTATATTACCAAATAATATTAAATGGAAACTGAATCCTGATAGATATAATTTTAAACATCTTCTTAGTTTAAGTGGCGTGTTTAATAGTAAATTACCGTAATATTCATATTTCAAGTTAACTTTATTTTTCATCGCTAAAAAATAGACATAGATTCAAATCGACAATCATGAAAAATTTACGCATTATCACCGCCATAAATATCCTTTTTTCTTTTGCTATTTTTTCCTCTTGTAAAAAAGACGAAATGGCTATTGTCGCCTCTGTTACGCCAGTTGTCGTACTATCGGAATACGACCCATCTACGGTTACAGGCTTTTTAAAAGATGCTTCTGATATTACTTTGGGCGTGGCGATTTCTTATGAAGAATACATAAGAAATGGTTCAAATTATGCTTCTATCATAAAATCTGAATTTGATAATGTCACTTTTGGCTATCAAATGAAACATGGGGCTATTGTCAAAAATAATGGAATTTTAGACTTTACCCGTTGTGATGAATTGGTAAATTTGGTGGGTATGCCCATTTTCGGGCATGTATTGGCTTGGCATCAAAACAATAATGGCGATTATTTACGGTCGTTGGCAACAGGGAGTGCTTCGAGTTCAAACGCTCTAAATTTAATAAATAATGGAGATTTCGAACAAGGAACTGGCAATACATTTACTGACTGGAGTAATTTGGTAGGTGGAAATGCCGAGGGTTCTTATGCTGCCGAAACCACAGATACTGAACCAAATACCAATAGTAAACGTGCCTTGAAAGTTACCGTAACAAAAGTAGGAACGAATGCCTACGATATGCAATCGCTTGGACCCAATTTCAAAACTGTTGCTGGAAAACAATATCGAATAAGTATTTCGATTAAATCATTGACCGGAAAAGGACAGCTAAAATTAGTAGTGCAAAATTCGGCTTATACAGAAAACCAGTTAACTTTTTCTACTAATACTTGGTCAAATTATGTGTGGAATGTTACGATTAATGAAATAAATCCACAGATTAAACTACATTTCAATGGTGAAGGAACGTACCTAATTGATAATATCAAGATTGAAGATATTTCCTTATTAACTCCTCCGACCAATGCAGAAATTACGAAAAAAGTAGATGCTGCTTTGAAAACTTGGGTGCAAGGAAATGTGGGGCATTATAAAGATAAAATAAAGGCGTGGGATGCCATCAATGAAGTTTTTACAGACGGAACGCCCATTTTACGTACGGGTTCATCCACGGGAGATGCCTATTATTGGGCTCAATATTTAGGGCGTGGGTACATTGCCAAAACATTCAAATACGCCCGTGAAGCGAATCCTGATTGTGATTTATTTGTCAATGATTATAATTTAGAATCAAATGCTGCAAAATTAGATTCAACGATTGGTTTAGTAAAGGAGTTATTGAGCCAAAATGTTCCCGTTACTGGGATTGGAACACAAATGCACATGAGTATCAATACACCACAATCGGGTATAGTTAGTATGTTGCAAAAAATGGCAGCAACAGGTTTGAAAGTTAGAATTTCAGAACTTGATATAAGCATTAATCCTTCCAATACAAAAGGATTCGTACCAACCAAAGCCTTGTACGATGCACAAGCGGCAATGTTCAATTTTGTGGTAAAAACTTATATCGCCACTGTTCCAGTTGCCCAACGTCATGGTATAACGGTTTGGGGCGTTTCGGATAAAGATAGTTGGATTACGCCAACGTTTAATCGTCCAGATTATCCTCTAATGTGGGATGCAAACTTTGCAAAAAAACCAGCTTACGTTGGGTTTTGGAAAGGATTTAAGTAATGAATTAATAAGGATACGTATTAATTTCTTTCAAACAACAAAAGGCAGTTTTCTATTGCTGAAAAAGGAAAAATTTCTACCATTTTTCGTCCTGTATGTCCAGTAGTATTTACCAATACCATTTTAGAAAATAAACTTTACAACACTTTTTTGATGGCTTTTAATTTCAGTTGAGAAGTCGTGCATTTATTGAGCTTAAATTTGAAGTGTTTGAGTTTATTTTCAAACGATTCGGTAAAAATTACTAACGAAGATGCTGACTGTAGAGGGTGTTTATAGATTTATTCTTCTTTCATCTACAATTTAATTAGCTTATAATATTTTAAATACTTAACTTTAGATGCTTAATTCTAAAATAGAAAGGCATTTACTTTGTATAATTTTTAGGCTCAACTTTTTTTCTAATTTGAGAAATAAACAAGGCTTTAGGAATAGCACCAACTAATCAGAAATAGTCATTTTTTTTACTTTTGCCAAAACATCTTCTTAAATCATTAATAGATGGATTAAGTAAATTCGACGAAAAATAAAGAATTTATAGCCATGTGATAATTTATCGACAATTTTTCATGTCTCAATGATTAATATAGCAATCTCATGGTTGGGTAATACAACAACCTAAATTCTATTTTTTTTAATGAATTGTGTGGCATATTATTTTAGGTTAAAAATAGTTTAACTTTCTTGACACTCAATTATTTTTGTGATTCACGTTTCCTGATAAAGGAGATTTTACTAAGAATTGTTTAGTTATTTTTAACTACATCTAATAAAATAAGTCAGAACCTTTTAGTATAAATTAGTTAAATTATTACTCGTTAACCAACAAAAGAACATGAAAAGCCGCCCTTTACAAGTCTTTTGTGGTTGTGTAAACACCACAGAATCTTCTAATACTTTGCTTGATTTCAATTATCATGAAATCTCTTCCGATATTGCTATTGCTACTTACGTTTATGCTACAGGAGGACATAGATTAGTTTTAAAACATCCTAAAAATTCATTCGATAATTGTTTAATAATTGAAAAATTTAATGCCTACAGCCCGCTTACTTCTAATGACGGTAAAAAGAAAATTGTAAATGTTGCTTTTATTTTAAAAGGTATTAATTTTTTATTAAAGGACGATAAATTCACTATTGAAGAAATGATAGAAAGTAGGTTTAACTTAGAATCAATTTCTCAGATAGTACTACCAGAATTACTAGCATCCCATCTTTCATTACTGGAAATAAAAACCATATATGGAAAGACACAACAAGTCTGCATTGAAGGGTGGGCATACCAATTAGAACATGCCATTACTGAGGCTCTAAGTCAGTTATATGACGATTCACATTCAGTAAACTCGTTCAAAAAAAGTGATATTCAAAAAATAAGGCTAATGGGATATTCCCTAAAAAGTAATCTTCATAAAAAGAGTCCAACTTTAAGACAAATGGCAACTTGTGTGAACATGAGCATTACAAAATTTAGAATAATTTTTAAGGAGGTACTTAACGTCAGTCCACATCAGTATATACTTAATTTGAAACTAAATCATGCTTTTTTTTTATTAAAAAAACATACTTTATCAATTCCAGAAATAGCTTGTAAAGTTGGTTTTATTCATCCTTCTACATTAGCACGCCTATTTCGAAATGAATCAAGCGTTGCCACAAATAAAGTTTTATCAAAAAACTATTAAAGATTTATCCCGTCCAGCAATAATGCTTTGGTATAGATATGAATTAGAATTTTCAGACAGTAGTAGCATTTTTGTTATTACTGTTTTTTTGTTTATTCGTTCTTATTTTGACATCTTCGTATTTGTCTTGTCCTATTTTAATTAACAACTCGCCTACGTACACTTCGATAATAAACCTGTCTACTAACCTCGAACAAGTAACCAAATTCTACGGTTGTCTTTTATTATCGTGTATTGGCATCAATTGTTTAGGCAACCTACGAACGCTCGTGGGGCAAATGTTCATAGGCTTCGTAAAATAAAAAAATAACTTTTCAATTGACTAACTAAAAAAGATAAATAAAAAATTTGATTGAGATTAGGTAGCTTACTCTAAAGCCTAAATCTTCGATAAATATTTTGCAAGGATTATCGTAAAATTCTAAACCAACGAATAAGGTCTTGTTAAAGCGAGGACATACAATTCCTGTTGCCTGCAACCACCAATTGTTGAAATTATAAAGTTAAAGATAAGAGTTGAAACTAAAATATTAACACTGGCATAAAATAGGAGCAAACTACAGCAGATGTTTTAAAGTAATATACCCAGAAAATTAAATATAATATTAGCAGTATTCATTTCATTTTTACCAATTTAAAGTTAAATTTTAGCTCTTATATGCTGTAAATGAAATAGTATTTTAAACAATAAAATTATTTGCGATGAAAATATTCAAAATTAATAACTTTTTTTTGAAAAATATTTTACGCTTATTCGCTGCATTATACATTCTAACATAGAAAAAGGAGCAATGTATAATTCAATTTACATCGCTCCTTTTTCTTTAGTACTCAAATCATTGTGGAAATCTCTATTGATGTGCTTCTATCTATTTAGTGAGCGACTGCTTTGAGTCCGATAATTGAGGCAATCAATGTAATAAGAAAAAATATTCGCAATACAGTTAATGGCTCTTTAAACACAATAATGCCTACTAAAACAGTTCCAGTTGCTCCAATTCCTGTCCATACTGCGTAAGCCGTACCGATGGGTAAAGTTTGAGTCGCCTTAATTAGAAGCGCCATACTGATACTAAGGGTAACAATAAATCCTCCATACCAGATATACATTTCGTTTCCTGTGGTCTCCTTCACTTTTCCTAAACAGTAGGCAAACGCTACTTCAAATAATCCTCCAATAATTAAAATTGTCCAATTCATTTTTTTGTGTAAAGGTTAGAAATAGAATTGAAATAAATTTTTACAAATTAGAAAAATAGTGCTTATTTTATTTCTGTCCTCCTTCTGATTTATGATACCTAAGTAGGAATGTACCCTAACTCACTGAATTTAATTGTAACTGATGAAACTGATTGTAAATCAGCCAAAATTTCATAAATTTTTTTTAATCTTGCGTCCTGGACGTTTAGTTATCTAATACGTCCTACAATACCAGAACCAATCCCCACATCAACACAAAACTTACAAGTAAAGAAATATTTAGTAATGTTCCTGCTATTCTGGAATCGTAGCCTAATTCATCCGAAAATGGTAAAATAGTTAGTCCAACAGGTAAAAGTGAACAAATAATCAATACATTTTTCATTGATGAGTTACTATTGTGTAACAAAAGATATAATCCTACAACTGCTAAAATTCCAATCGAAATTCTAATTATTAATACCTTTGAAATAGCCAACATTAATTTTTTATCTAAATCAAAACTTAAGTAAATACCCATTAATAATAATACTAATGGTTTATTTCCAATGGCTAAAACTTCTAAAAAATCGAAAAAAATAGTAGGTAATTTAATATTGGTGACGTTAATTAATAATCCAAAAAGTATTCCTAAAACGGGCGGTAAACTCATTACTTTTTTAAAAATTGGCTTAATTCCAGTTTGCTCTTTTTTGTTGACAGAAAAATAACTTCCGATGGAATAGATTGCACCAAAAACTATAATGGTATTCCCAATATCAAACATAATCGCATAAACCATTGCTTGTTTTCCGAATAATCCTTCAATAATCGGGAAACCAAATAAACCACTATTAAAACCTCCCACTCCCATTGTAAGTACTCCTCTTAGACATTTTTCATAATCTGAGAACCATATCCAAGCAACCAGAAGCATAGATGATCCTAAAATAACGGCAAAAATAGGAATTAATAATAAAGATGTGTCCAATTTAACTGTTGCCGTAGTAATAATCATTAGGGCAGGAAATGTAGTGTACATTAAAAATTTGGAAATTGTTTTCCCTTCTTTCTCAGTAATAAAATTGTACTTTTTTAATAAAAATCCTAAAAAAATTATTGAAAGCGTAATGATAAAAACATTATTGGTTTGGTTCATACTTAAAATCTTAAAACAGTTTGGTGGAACTAAGTTAAGCATTGATTAACCAAGTAAATTGTTATTTAACAGTTTAAACTGCCAATGGGACTAAGATTTGTAGTATTTCATGATTGTATTAAAAGACCCAAGCACAATAGCTGTACGACTATTCTGATAATTTAACCCGATCAATTAAAGCCTTTTTAAAGTATTTTCCATGACGAGTAGGCGTATAATTCCAGTCAGAAAATAAGCGTGGAGCCCATCGAGGGTCAAATACCCAAACTACCCACGAAATTTGTTTTTCATCACAATATTTGGTGATTGCATCTCCGTAGGTTTCATCGCTTATCACGGGTACGTGAGCCCCCACTTCCTCGGGACCACTAAATCCAATTTCTGTAAGAATTAAAGGATATTTTTCTTTCACAAATCCCCAATCTTTTGTCCATTGAGCCTCCCAGGGCTTTTTCCTTTTCATTGGGTATGGATGTGAAACATAGCCAATTCCTTCGGCATTAATGGGATTGTTTGCCACTTCCGTTAAATCATAAGCCCAATTGAAACCCGCTACTAATGGAATCGCTGTGCTTCCATTGGCTCTAATAATCCCAATCATTTCTTCATTTAATTGCTTCCAATCAGCCCATGTACAAGTACCTAATTGTCCATTATAAGTAGTAGGTTCATTGAATAATTCAAAAAATGCTACAGTATTATTCCCTTTATAATGCTTTGCCATTGTCCGCCAAAACTCAAAAGATTCCTTTTGAGTGGTTTCATACATCTCAGATTGATACATTTCGGTTCGCAAATTACCGATACTGTGCCAATCAATGATAACATAAATTCCTAATTCTGTTGCCCAATTTACGCCTTCATCTAACATTTTTAAATATTTTTCAGTTCCGTTTTTACGCCATGTCGTTGGATGAATCGGGAGGCGAACAATATTTGCTCCCCAATTTTTCATTTCCTGAAAATAAGTCTTATTCCAATGTTCATTTTTCATCAGATTGTCAGGGTCACTGGTATTCAAACCTCTGAAAATAAACGGTTTATCTCCAGAAGTAACGAAATTATTACCCTTTACGCTAATTTGCTTCAAGGCAATTACTTGGGCAATTATCTGAATGGAAATTAAAGATATACAAAATATTATTAGGCACTTTTTCATCGTATTTTTCATAAATTATTTACTCAAATTGAAAAGCAAAATAAGTACAAGTTCCTTTCCCCGTATTTCTAATGCCATGTGGTACGTTAGATTGCAGAAAAATAACATCGCTTACCTTTGCATCGTGCCAAGTTCCATCAATGGTTTCTTGTGCCTTGCTCGAAATCTCATCATTTTGACTATTGATTAAAAGTAAAATTTCTGCGGCTTTGTGTGTATGTGGCGGATGGCTCATTAAACCTTCATTGAGCGTAGTAACGTGCATTTCAAAACGAGTTGCCATAGAAGTTGGAAGATTAAAAAAATCTCTTCTTCCCCCTTTATCATGTTGTTTAAATTCCATCTCTTTCCAATTAAGCATCAACGAAGCACCCGCTTTTTTACCTCTTTCTTTATCGACGGGTAAGTAGGATTCATACTGAAATACGTAGTAAGTAACATTGGTATCGCTCGTATTTTCAAAGCCCCGTTCATCTCCTGCCAACATTAATGCTATACCTCCAGCACTCAGCTTTTTAGTTTTCCCTTCAATGGTAACTGTCAATTCTCCCTCCTTTATAATGATTAATTCTTCATTTTCTTGTCTATGAATTGGTTTTAAAAAACTATGCGGATGCAAAGTAGTAGCATGAACCTTGAAAGTTTTGAATGAAGGGGTTGTTCCTTCCAAAATTTGTCGCTGTTCCGCTTTTGGATTCTTAGTAATTGGTAAATCTACCCAAGCAAAAACCTTAGATTCAATCGGTTGATTTTGAGCAAAAATAATTTTTGGAATTAATCCAACAGTGATTATTAATGCCATAATTAAAGCATTTTTAATAAAATTAATGTGGTTAAGATTTTTCATTTTTAGATGGGTATTGATTTAAAATATCGATTTTATTTACCACTGTTTAATTCCATAATAGATTCAAATAATTGCGAAGGCATAAAAAATGAATAGGTTGGTAAAGATACCAACCTATTCATTTTGACTCAACGATATTAATATATAAGTGCTTTATGTTTAACCTTACTTATACGCCTCAATCGTTTGAATAGTGCCATCTGTGTTGTACATTAATTCGGTTACTTTTACGTTTCTAAGATGGGTTTTTCCTGACAATTGTACATCGTGATAAAACAAATACCATTTTCCTTTTTGCTCAACAATCGAATGGTGATTTGTCCAACCTTGAACGGGTTTCAACACAATCCCTTTATAGGTAAATGGTCCATAAGGATTGTCACCCATTGCGTAACAAATATTGTGTGTATCTCCCGTTGAATACGAAAAGTAGTATTTACCTTTGTATTTGTGCATCCAAGAGGCTTCAAAAAAACGTTTATCGTTATTATTTTCCATGAAAAGATTTCCTTTTTCATCCAAAATTTTAACTTCTTTAACCTCCTCCGCAAAGTTTTTCATGTTAGCCGATAATTTTGCTATCCGAGGCAAACGAGCGGTTTCTCCTTTTTTAGGATTTTCAGTTTTACCTTGATAAACATTGTCTTTCCAACGCTGTAATTGTCCGCCCCAAATACCACCAAAATACATATAATAACTGCCGTCAGTATCTTTGAAAACCGCAGGGTCAATGCTGTAACTTCCTTTTATTGGTTCAGTTTCGGGTTTGAAAGGTCCCATTGGTTTCTTGCTCGTTGCCACGCCCATTCTGAAAACATCTTGTTTATCTTTTACAGGAAAATATAGATAATAAGTACCATTTTTATACGCTGCATCAGGAGCCCAAAGCTGACGACCCGCCCAAGGAATACTCTTTATATCCAATGCCACGCCGTTATCGGTTACTTTTCCACCAATTTTATCCATTGACAAAACATGAAAGTCTTTCATATCAAAATGTCCGCCTTCATCATCTTCTTTTGTGTCAGATTCAATATCGTGAGAAGGATAAACATAGATTTTTCCATTAAATACATGAGCCGAAGGGTCGGCCGTATAAATGTGTTTTACTAAAGGTTGGGAAATAGGCTTTTTACCTTCATTTTGGCTATTAGCCGAAATTGAATAGCTCAAAAGAGCTATCATCAATAAACATTTTGATTGAAACATGATTATTTTTAGATTAATAATTGATTATCCAATAGTTTTTTCAACTATTCATTTGTGCAATAAGGAGATTTGTTAGGACTTGGAGAGCAGTCAAGTCTTACAAAATCGTTTATTTATCGAGTTTTGTGTTACTCACAAAAGCAATATATTTGCTATCAGGCGACCATGAAGGCGTGTTGATTGTGCCTTGTCCGCCATATACATAAGCAATTGTTTGCGGAATTCCTCCACTTGCAGGCATCATTTTCAAACATACTTTTTTATAAAATGGATGGGAAGTTGGTTCAATTTCTTTTGGAAACGAAATATAAACAATTTGTTTGCCGTCGGGTGAAAAATGAGCAAACCAGTCATTATACTCATCAAAAGTAACTTGTTCTTGATTACTTCCATTTGGTTTCATACGCCATAATTTCATTGTTCCAGTTCTGACTGAATTGAAATAAATAAATTTACCATCTGGGCTGTATTCTGGTCCATCATCAAGCGTTGGGGTATTTGTCAATTGAGTTTCTTTTTTGGTAGCAATATCAATCGCCCAAATGTCTTGTTGTTTATTTCTTTCACCCATAAAAAGTAACTGCTTTCCATCGGGCGACCAGCAATGTAACCAAGAATGTCCTAATTCAGGATTGGTCATTTGAACAGGATTATCTGAACCACCAATCGGCAATGTATAAATCGTAGAAGTACGTTTATCGCCATGATAATTGCTGATTGCCATCTGTTTACCATCAAAAGAAATGGTGTGGTCGTTGTTATTTTGCTTTTGTAAACCTGTATTCAATACCTCATTTTTTCCATTTGCAAGGGTATATTTATACATCAAGCCATCGGCATTATAAAACAGATATTTCCCATCAATTGACCAATTGGGAGCTTGAAGTGAATTTGGGGCGGTATATACTATTTTACGAAGCCCTGTTTTTACGTCCATTATTTCAATATGACTTCCGATATAATCACGATATGGGCGAAAATCAGAAGCGGCAGGAATCGTTATTCTTACGTTACTAAAAATGGCTTTTTCTGAAACTTTTTCTTCGTGTGAACAAATAAATATTCCCGCAAAAACCTCTTCATTCAACACAATTTCTTTGGAAGTTGACTTGTAATTTTCGCCTTGGGTTGCTGCCGAAAAAGTAAAAACATTCCCAACTCGTTGTAATTCAATCGCCACAGGATGAAACGTTGAAAGTATAACTTGCTCAGAAACAGCACCTTCTGTATTTCTGTATTGTAGTGAAGTCAAAACGTCACCGTGTACACAAGCGTCTGCATAAGCGGAGTTTCCTGATAAAGTATTACGAGCAATTACGCCAATTTTACGGTGTGGATTTGTTCCTACACCCTCAAATTTTAGCGTAGCACTGATGATAAAATCTCCTTTTATTTTTTTGGATAAAAAGTTAAATTGGTCGGTATTTGCCCACATATTTGCTCCTGCACCTTCCATGACGTATTCTTGGGTAGTGGGATTGTAAGTTGCTTTTCCTGAAATTGCGGGATTGCCAACGTCTGTTCTTTCGTCAAAAATACCGATTTTGCTTTGAGTTTGAGCCAACGTAATTGAACTTAAAAAAAGCATAATTGTCAGAGAATATAAATTTAGTTTCATGGAAGATTGTTAAATAATGGAAAGTTATTTAGTAATTGATTATTTTGAAAGGCTTGGCAGAAATTACTTGATTTGCCATGATATTGTCAATTTTAGAATAAACCTAAAATTTTTCGTTTGTATATTTTTCTTAAATCTTTTTCAAAGATAGTGTAAGGGTCATTATAGAATTTTAAAAAATCTGGCACGCTCACCTGTTCGGGATACGGAGCATAAAAATGGGTTGAACTCCGACTATCGTTCCGCCAAACTAAAACATAAGCCAATTGCAATTTCTCAGATTTTAAGGC
>JACMRQ010000167.1 GCA_014376355.1 Arcicella sp.
GAGTTTGCACCAGTGCAAACCTTAAGTTTAAAAGTAGAAACCAATTGTCGGGAACATTTTGCAGTATTAGGATATCAAAAATTCCCGTTCGAAGTAAACTCCTCTTGGTTTCAAGGAAAATGCGAAATCACAACCTATGAATTTGAAGAATTATTGGGTACTAAACTCCGTGCTTTATACCAACGGCGAAAAGGCAGGGATTTATACGATATGTACAAAGCATTAACGGTGCATCCCAATTTAGATACCGATAAACTCCTGCATTGTTATCAAAAATATATGGAATTTGTAGTGGACAATCCACCTACAAAACAAATGTTTCTAGAAAATATGGAAACTAAAATGCAAGACACCGAATTTCTTGGAGACACAACGGCACTCTTGCGTCCTGACGAAAAATACCCACAGGAAGAAGCATACCAATTGATTAAAAGCACCCTTATTGAAAAAATTACACAATGACAAACCCTAAAAAACTAATAGAAGTAGCGATGCCGATTAAAGAAATTTCGGCAGAAAGCGTTCGCGATAAATCCATCCGTCACGGACATATTTCTACCTTGCATCTTTGGTGGGCACGCCGCCCTTTGCCGGTTTGTCGTGCAGTGGTGTTTGCCAGTTTAGTTCCGGATCCATTAGACCCTAATTGCCCACAAGCTTTCAAAGAGGCCATTGAATTAGTATTGGGCAAAAAGAATAATCCTGGTGACCCGTATGCAACTTATTCTGATATTCCCTGGACCAGTGTTTTTGATCCTATGGAAGACAATTTACGCAATCGCTTACAAATGTTCATAGGGAAGTTTACAAATGATATGCAACAACATTTATTAGGCAAGTCTACCTTACCAAGCCCTGGTAAACAACTTTCTGATTATAATTTAATAAAGTGGGAAAACAAAAATGATGAGACCATAATTAATAAAGCAAGGAAATTAATATGGGTAGCGCACAATGCCGTCAATGCTAGTGAAGAGAAGCAATCTGCTCAAGAATTGCTTGCTGATTTCGATACACACTACAAAGCCATTAAAACTGTCGAAAGCGAATTATACAGTCTTACAGATAGACACTTGGAAACAGATGAAAGTAAAATGAAAACTGCCAACTTAGAAAACGCCATTGAAGCCTTCCTAAACAAAATGCCTAAGGTATTCGATCCTTTTGCAGGTGGTGGTGCTATTCCATTGGAGGCGGCTCGGTTAGGTTGTCAAAGTTTTGGTAATGATATCAACCCGGTAGCACATATCATTCAGAAAGGAAGTATTGAATTTCCTCAAAAATATGGTAAACCAATTACTTATAGCAAATTAGAATTTTTAAAACTGTATGGTGAAAAGGAATTTAAAAAAGTTAAAAATGAAAATAAAATAATAAATAATGGTGATTTAGTAGCTGTTAACATCCCTAATAGACTAACTTTTGATTTAGAATTTTATGCGAATAAATTACTAGAATTAGCAGAAAAACAAGTGGGACATTTATATCCATCAAATAAAGAGGGTAATAAACCAATTGCCTATTATTGGGCTCGGGTAGCGATTTGTTCTAATCCGAGTTGTAAAGCTGAAGTGCCTTTATTACGCGATTTTTATCTAGCAAATAAAGAAAGAAAAAAAATATTTTTAAACCCTATTATATCATCAAACAAAATCAATTTTGAAATTGAAAAAGGGAATCACAATCTTGATGGTTGGATGTATAGAGCTAACCTTAAATGCCCTTGTTGTGGTAATTTAACTGACGTTAAAAACCTTAAAAACCAATTTATTTCAGGCAAGACAACAGAGAGGCTAATTGCTGTTGTTGAAGAAGTTAACGGCAATAAAGAATATCGACTTCCTTATCAGACAGAAATTGATGTTTTAAACAATCTTCCAACTGTTATATCTCCGAGTGAGTTAATGCCCGAAAAAGATTCTCAAAATATTAAAATACCTCTTTGGGGATTTAATAAATGGTCAGATATGTTTTTACCTCGACAAAAAGTTTTAATTGATTGTTTGATTGAGTCACAAAAAAAATTGTTTGAAGGGAAATTTACAAATACTAGTAATGATGAATATTTTAAATGTATTTTCACTTATATCTCAATATTAATCGACAGAACCATTCTTGATTCTACATCTTTTGGAAGATGGCATTCTAAAATGGAAAAAAATGAACATCCTTATGGGAGGCAAGCTATTCCTATGGTGTTTGACTTTCCAGAAGTTAATGTCTTTGCAAACGGAACAAGTAATATGTTAAATAGGTTGGAATATATTCTTAAAGTAATTAACTCCGAATCTTTAAATCCTTTTGCTAGTTTTGTAATAAATTCTTCGAGCGGTGATATTTCACAATTTGGAAATAAAGTCCTAAATGCTGCAATTACTGATCCTCCTTATTATGATGCAATTGCATATGCTGACCTTTCAGATTTTTTTTACACTTGGTTAAAAAGAATGCTTTCTGATATTTATCCATTAAGTTTTGCTGTACCTCAAACTCCAAAAGCAGAGGAATGTACAGCAATCAGACACCATTTTAATGGTGATAGAGATGCTGCAAAAAAACATTTTGAGAAAAAATTAATGGAAATATTCAAGGCTATTGAGCATCAGACATCAGACATTGTAAGTATTATGTTTGCTCATCAAAGTACTGAAGCTTGGACCACATTATGTAATTCTATATTAGGAGCTAATATGAATATTACTGGTTCTTGGGCAATTGATACTGAAATGGGGTCAAGAATGCTTGCAATGGGTAATGCCGCATTATCTTCATCAGTAACAGTTTCTTGTGTACCATCTCAATCAGCAGGATATGGAGATTACAAAGAAGTTAAAAAAGCTATTGAAGTAACTGTGGCTCGCGAGGTAGATGAATTGTACCGTTTAGGTTTCCGTGGCGCAGATTTATTAACAGCTTGCTTTGGTCAAGCCGTTAGTGAGTTTGGTAAATACAAAAAAGTTGAAAAAGCAGACGGTTCAGAAGTTACTGTGGCTGAACTATTGGCTATGGCGCGTGAAAGTGCGTTCAATGCCCTACTAAAAGGATTTGATGGTGACGAATACACCAAATTTTACATCGGTTGGTTACAACTCAATGGTTTTGCTGAAAGCGATTTTGATGATGCAGCAACTTTTGCCAAAGCAGGTTTATCCATCAACGTAGCAGAACTGTTCAAAGAAAATATATTAATACAAAACAAGAACAAACAAACCTTGGCCACTTTTGAGGAACGCAATAAGCTCAAGCCTAACTTGGGTGCAAAATCAGATAGCTTTTTAATAGACCAGGTTCACAAAGCAATGGCTTTATACAAAGGAACCAATAGAAATGCGCTATTAGACTTTATTAAAGAAAAAGCCAGTGCGCCAGATGGAAGTTTTTGGCGTGTAGTCACTTCATTAGACGAGTTATTGCCCAAAGAGTGCGACGACCAAAAAATGACCAAAGGATTACTGACCAACAAAGAAAGCTTAATCCGGGAAAGTAAGGAAACACAAAAACCAATTGTACAACAAGGAACTTTAGAATTAGAATAAAATGGCAAATAACAATCAAGATCAATTATTCAAAGCATTTGGATTATTTATAGAAGCATTCCGTCCCTATGTAGTTTCGCTATTGATGGAGGAAGATGGTGACAAATGGCCAGCAAAATTTGTAGAAGTATTATCCTTTGACCAAAAAGAAAAGTGGAATATGGGATTGCGTAATGGTTCTACTCCCGAAACCTTGATCGATTTCCATCACCTGAAATCATTTGCAATTCAAAAGAAAGACTTACTCAAAAAGGACTTTACTAAAAGCATAAGTGCCTTACCCAATTGGTTGAGCGAAATTGCGCAACTCCGTCACGAGGTAGCTCATTTTTCAGCTGAGATTAACGAAGATGAAGCCACAAAAGTGTGGATTCATATGAAAACCATAGCCAAAACTATTGGAATGCCGGAACTGGAAGAAGAACTAAAAAAAATCCAGAACAGCAATGACACGAAACAAGCAGAAAAAGTAGTAGTTGTAGCAGCGGAAACGGTATATTCAGGTGCTTTAAAACCTTGGTTTCAAATAGCGCAACCCCATTTTGACATCAAACAAGGAATATTAGATGAGTCTGTGTTTGCAGCTAACTTGGCTGAAGTAGCTTTGGGAAATGGTCGTGAAATATACAAAGACCCTAATACATTCTTTTCCAAAACCTATTTTACTGCAGGTTTAAAATCGGTAGCCAAAACAGTAATCAAAGGATTAAATGGAAACGAAGATGCCGAAAACCGCGTGATTTCATTACAAACTGGTTTTGGTGGTGGTAAAACCCATACCTTAATTTCCATTTACCACTTATGCAATTGGGGTAAAAATGCAATTAATTCACCATTTACAAACGAATTACTATCTTATGCAGGTAATCCGGAATTTGAAAAAGCGAATATTGCCGTTTTTACCAATACCACAAACGATGTTGCCAATGGGAGAATGACGGACGATGGTATTTTAATTCAAACCGTTTGGGGTGAAATTGCCTATCAATTAGGAGGTAAAGAAGGGTTTGAAATAGTACGAAAGAACGATGAACAATTAATTGCTCCTGCAGGGATATTCAAAAAAGTGTTGCAAAACTATACACCAGCCTTAATATTAATAGATGAATTGGCCGATTATTGTGTTAAAGCAGCAGCAAAAAAGACAGGCAACACCACTTTAGCAGACCAAACAATCAGTTTTATGCAAGAGTTTACAGAAGCTGTTGCCGCAACCGAAAATTGTGTAGCCATTATTACACTCCCTGCCAGCGTTCAGGAAGTGGCAAATTCTCCAGAAGCAGCTTCAATTTTGAGTAGTTTACAAAGCCGTGTAAGCCGTGTGGGTGCGGATACGCAACCAGTAGCCGAAGACGAAATCTATGAAGTAATCCGCAGACGATTATTTGAAGACATTGGAGATAAAGCCTACATAGAAAACGTGGCAAACCAGTACATAGATTTATACACGCAACACAAGACGGAACTGCCTTCTAATGCCTCAAAAAATGAATACAAGAAAAAAATAATTCAGTCTTATCCGTTCCATCCGGAATTAGTAGATATTTTTAAAATTAAATGGGCAAGCAACAATAATTTCCAACGAACTAGAGGGGTATTGCGATTATTGGCAGCCATTGTAAGTGACCTCTGGAAGAGACAACAGTCTTTATCAGGAACTAATATTTTAATCCATTCC